>JBJKOR010000721.1:0-1985 GCA_046707185.1 Anaerolineales bacterium
CGCAAATTTCAAAACGCAAGGCGCAACTTATACTTTGCGCTTTATGTTTTGGTAGAAATCTTGGACACGCTTCATTGAATTCGTGTATTCGGCGCGTTCTGTAATTGTTCTTTGATTGAAACCTGCGGCTTGCTCCCGCAGGTTTTTATTTTCCAGAGCTTCAAGAATCGCCTCGGCAAGTTTTTGTGGATTTGTAGCGTCGATGAGTAATCCGTTTTTGCCATCCGTTATCCATTCGCGAATCGAATCCAAATTTCCGGCAACTGGAAAACACCCGCATGCCATGCCTTCGAGCAGGGAATTGGGCGTGCCATCGTGAATGCTCGGAGAGACGACGATTTGCGCGCGGCGGAAGACATCGGCCATTTGAGCATGGGGAAGTGCTGGAAGCAATTCGACCGATTCGCGAACCTTGAATTTGTTTATCCATTCCATTGCCTGTGCTTCATTCGCCATCGAAGCGCAGATGAATTTTGCTTTTGGATATTTTTTCAAAACCAACGGAATTGTCTGGAAGAAGATATCATTGCGAACATAAGCGCGGAAGCCGCGCGGATTGAAAATGACCGGCTCGGTTACTGGTTCGGAAGGCGGATGGAAAACATCGGTACGGATTCCGCCGTTGCCGGGTACAACCAACATCGGCTTCGATGGATCGAGTCCCCATTGTTTTGCCAGACGAATATCGCGGTAACAATCGGCGTGCAGCGCGTCCGTCACACTCATCGTCCAGTGCGTGTAATGTTCCATCAAGGAAGTTGATTTAGCGTGAAGAGTAAAGTCGTTGCCCCAAACGGAAACCAGCAAAGGAATTCCGCTGTATGCGTCGGCGGCGAGCATGCCTTCGTAGGGAATCCGCATGGCGTGCACGAGATCGGGTTGGACGCGTTCGATAAAACCGCGCAGGCGCTTCGAGGCGCGCGAAATCGTTATCGGGCCGAGAAAATGTCGGATGGCGGCGCGCAAGCCAATGGCCTGTGCCGAGCCGAGTCGAAGGACCCGGGAAGACGCGGAAGGTTTCCTCGTTCCGCTAAAAGCCACGGGCGTAATCTCCAGTTCCTTAAGCGGAAAGTCGACTGAGCAATGGAACGTGGACGCAAGATGGACATCATCGCCGCGTTCTGCAAAGTATCTAATCCAGTTTTGAGCAATAGGCGAGCGCCCGTCGGCCACGAAGAGAATTCGCATAGCTTCAATATACCAGAAGTTGCCCGCCCCAGTAAGCCGTAGTATCATTGAGCCGGTTAGGCGAGAAATAAAGATGCCTGTCGTGTTGATTGTGGAAGATAACATCGATAATTACGAATTGGTCCGTTTTTTGTTGGAGCGAACGGGCTATGAGACGCGCTGGGCGCGCAGCGGCAAAGAAGGCATTTCGATGGCGAAGGAAATAAAGCCCGCTTTGATTTTGATGGACCTTTCTCTGCCGGAAATGGATGGCTGGACGGCCACGCAGCGCATCAAGTCGGACCCGGAAACGAAACATATTCCAGTAGCAGCCTTGACCGCTCATACGTTACCGGGCGACCGCAAGCGCGCCTTGGATGTGGGCTGCGATGGTTATCTTTCCAAACCGATGAATATTAAGCTGTTCGATGAAACGGTGGCGAATCTTATTGCAAGGTCGGGTGGGCGAAAAAATGTTGATGACGGGTAGATTTGCCGGGATAGTAAAAGTCTAATTTCGCTTGTGTTATTTCAAAAAATCTATTTTGAAAAAAGAGGACCAATCAAATGAATCAAATATGTGTTGTCGGCGTGGGATATGTCGGTCTGGTGACAGGCGCCTGCTTCGCCGACTTGGGGAACAAAGTGGTTGCGCTGGATGTGAACGAGCAGCGTATCGAGAATCTTAAGAAAGGCATCATGCCGATCTATGAACCGGGCCTCGATGAACTGGTCAAACGCAATGTGAAAGCAGGAAGACTTTCGTTCACGGCCTCGTACGCCGAGGCGATCAAAGACGCGGAGTATGCTTTCATTGC
>JBJKOR010000722.1:0-11980 GCA_046707185.1 Anaerolineales bacterium
GCACTAGGATCTCCGTAACTGACCCATATCTGGCGGGTGAGCTTGTAGGTACGATTCTTCCTGTCAATATCGAAATAATTCATAACAGGATATACCACTGCGTTTAATGCGGGATCCCATAACGGAGATTCTTTTGTGCTTTGACGGATGGCATATATCTTGGACTCGCCCGTTTCTAGGTTGTACAGGCTTATTGATTGTTGAGGAGAGTTGCTGTTATTCTCAACGTATCCGCTGTTTAGATCTTCGGTCATTAAAACCCGCTGGTTGTCAGGCAGCCACCCGACAATATTATAGATATTGCCTTGTGCAGCAGTCAACACCACTTGTGGCGCTGAAAACGTGTAAATCTGGGGAGCAGATGATGCCGTGGTTATGTTTGCTAATGGGAAAGTACATGCGGACGGTTCTTTCGCGTTGTTTGGTGCTGAAGATGAGATGGAAGGATTGGACTGCGGAACGCTTGTAGCTGTTGCCCTCGCGTAGGGCGTGCCGGTGCCTTGCGGAACCGGCGCATTCGCGACTGATTTGATGGCGAAGAACAAGGGGATGATCAGAATTAGCCCAATCACAAGCAGAATCTCCAAGATGCCCCTCAGCTTGCTCGTAGGTTGGTTTGACTTGTTACTTTTTGGTGTTTTCATTCGACCTCCTTAAAGTAGGTAGAACTCATTTGCAAAATGCGAGATGCAAGCCAGAAATGTAATTATCGCTTGAGCTTTCACCTCCTTTGCGTCTTGCTCTCAAGGCATTATCGAATTGTTGATTGATACGCGACGGTACAAACCATCAACTTGTCCACCATTAAATCGTACTGAACGCATTATAGCCAAAAAAAAAACATCCATGTCAAGTCACTTTGCAAAATTGTTGGGTTGTTTTTCAACTCTCCTTGTAAAACGTGACGGTCACCTTCGCGAAGCACTCCCGAAGGGAGCAAGGTGACCGTCACGTTTTAGTTAGTTCACTTTACCAAATTCCTCAATACAGTATGCAAGATACCACCGTTGCGATAGTAATTCACTTCCACTTCGGTATTCAACAATGCGGTGGCTTTGAACTCGATCACCTTTGCCGCTTGCCCTGCGACCGAAAGGAGTGTCGAAGGGTCGGCCTTTCTGGCTTTCACATTGACAACGGATTTTGGTTTCATGGCATTACCCAAGCCTTCGATATCGTAAAGCTCATCGCCTTTCAAGCCAAGCGAGTCGGCGTTCTGTCCATCCATGAATTTCAACGGAAGGATTCCCATGCCGACCAAATTGGAACGGTGAATGCGTTCGAACGATTCTGCGATCACAGCCTTGACGCCTTGCAGCAGCGGACCCTTCGCGGCCCAGTCGCGGCTGGAGCCGGTTCCGTATTCCTTTCCCGCAACCACGATGGCAGGCACACCTTCGCTTTGATACTTCATCGCCGCGTCGTACATCGGCATCACACCACCATCCGGGAAATGCTTGGTCCAGTTACCTTCCTTCGGCGCGACCAGCAAATTCTTCAAGCGGATATTCGCAAATGTGCCGCGTGCCATCACGAGGTCATTGCCGCGGCGCGAACCGTATGAATTGAAATCCTTCGGTTGAATTTCCAGGCTTTGCAGATATTTTCCGGCTGGGGAATCCGTAGCGATATTGCCTGCAGGCGAGATATGATCCGTCGTGATCGAGTCCGCAAAAAGTCCGAGGACGTGCGCATCTTTAATATCTTTCACCGCTGGCACGTTCAAAGTCAAAGTTTGGAAATACGGCGGATGATGAATATAGGTCGAAGCATCGTCCCATTCGTAAATGTCGCCGCCGGAAACCTTGATCGCCTTCCACATGTCCGAGCCTTCGAACACGCTGGAATAACGATCCTTGAACATGCTCACATCCACGCTCGATGCAATCGCTTCCTTGATTTCATTTTGGCTGGGCCACAGATCTTTGAGATAAACCGGCTGGCCTTGTGAATCATTGCCAAGCGAGTCTTTGTTGAGATCGAAATCCACGGTGCCCGCCAGCGCAAACGCCACCACAAGCGGCGGGGAGGCAAGGAAATTGGCTTTGACCAACGGATGGACGCGTCCCTCGAAGTTGCGATTGCCCGAAAGCACTGCGGCCGCGACAAGATCAGAACTTGTTACCGCGCGCGAAACTTCGCTCGAAAGCGGACCGCTGTTGCCGATGCAGGTTGTGCAGCCATAGGCCACAACGTTGAATCCAAGTTTGGCAAGCGGGTCGAGCAGGTTAGCTTTCTTCAAATAATCCGTGACGACGCGCGAACCGGGCGCCAGCGAAGTCTTGACATACGGTTGAACGGTCAACCCTTTCTCGACGGCTTTCCTGGCGACCAATCCCGCCGCGATCAACACAGACGGATTGGATGTGTTCGTGCAGGAAGTGATGGCGGCAATGACCACCGCGCCGTGTTTCATCGTACGCGAGCCGCCGTTCGTTCCGAAGGTCGCTTCAGTTTTCAACGCTTCGGGCTTCAACTCGAAGCCGCGTTCTTTAACAGGAGCAACCAACGTCTTCTCGAAGGTTTCTTTCAATTCCGCCATTGGAATCCGGTCTTGCGGACGCTTGGGGCCAGCAAGCGATGGAACAACCGAACCGAGATCGAGTTCGAGCGTATCGGTGAATTCGGGATCGGGTGTGGATGAGTCGCGGAACAAGCCTTGTGCGCGCAGATATGCTTCGGTGCGCTCGATGACTTCCTCCGGGCGGCCGGTCAACTTCATGTATCTCAACGTTTCGGCGTCCACCGGGAAGTAACCCATGGTCGCGCCGTATTCAGGGGCCATGTTTGCAATCGTGGCGCGATCTGTCAAGGACATCGAATCAAGCCCGGGGCCGAAGAACTCAACGAACTTATCCACCACGCCTTTCTTTCGCAGCATTTGAGTCACGGTAAGGACAAGGTCGGTGGCGGTTACGCCATCTTTCAATTTGCCATGTAATTTGAAGCCGATCACATCCGGCAGCAACATATCCATTGGCTGACCGAGAATCACCGCTTCGGCTTCGATGCCGCCCACGCCCCAACCCAATACGCCAAGTCCGTTGACCATTGTAGTGTGCGAGTCGGTGCCGACTAATGTATCAGGGAATAAAACGGACTGCGAAATCGGAGATTTCGCGCCGCGATGACTGGAGTCATCGGACTCCGCTTTCGTCCTTACAACTTCGGCCAGATATTCGAGATTGACCTGGTGCACGATGCCGGTCATCGGCGGGACAACGCGGAAATTACGGAACGCTTTTTGTCCCCATTTCAAGAATTCATAACGCTCGCGGTTGCGTTGGAATTCGATTTCGGCATTGCGATTGAGCGCGTCGGCTGTGGCAAAGAAATCCACTTGGACGGAATGGTCGATGACGAGATCGACCGGCACCAGCGGATTGATCTTCTTCGGGTCGCCGCCGAGACGGGCAACCGCCGAACGCATCGCGGCGAGGTCCACAACGGCCGGTACGCCGGTAAAATCCTGCATGACCACGCGCGACGGTAAAAATGGAATGCCCGGCCTTTCGCCTTTTGGTTTCCAGCTTGCTATATTCTTTACATCTTCCTGCGTAATCTCTTTGTCGTTGCATTGGCGCAGCGCGGCCTCGAGCATGATGCGGATCGAAAACGGAAGCCGCTTCAAGTCGGTGAGTTGCGCTTTTTCCAATGCGTCGAGCCGATAGATCACATATTCGTTTTTCCCCACTTTCAAACTATTGCGTGCTTTGAAGAAATCATCCATACAAGCTCCTTTGATAATTGGCATTCACCTCTATGGTGAGACTCGCGAGGTATAAAGGAGCGCCTTTGATACCCTGTGATTGTTTCGGGATTTTACTACAATTTCAATTCGCGGGTCAGTTGACTCACCAAATGATCGCGCTCATCTTCCGGAAGGAACGAGGCCCGTGCCGCAGCCAGGATGCGTTGTTTGAGCGTATCCATCGACAGACCCAAATCCTTGCAGACCACGTAATATTCGCTGCTGAGCGTGATGCGCGAAATGCTGGGGTCATCGGTATTGATCGTTGCATTGAGTCCTGCCTCGATCATGGCACTCAACGGATGTGATTTCAACGTGGGCACAACGCCGGATTGAAAGTTGCTCGTCACGCACACTTCGACCGCGATGTTTCGTTCTTTTGCCAAGGCAACGACGTTCTGATCTTCGAGGACGCGCACGCCGTGGCCGATTCGTTCCGCGCCCAATTCTTCGATGGCCTCCCGAACATTTGCCGCCGGACCCCATTCCCCGGCGTGGATTGTGATGCGTAGCCCGGCCTGCCGCGCTTCCTTGAAGATTCCATAAAACGGCTCAGACTTGAACTCGGCTTCGTTGCCCGCCAAATCCATGCCCACCAGGCCGTGGTCTCTGTGCTCGACCGCCAGCCACGCCACCTGTTCAGCAAGTTCACGGCTCTCGTGCCGGTTGACCGACGCGATCAATTGGACGACCATGCCGGATTTCGCGGCGGCCTCCCGCGCGCTGCTGATGACCCAGTCGATCACATCATGCAGCGGATAACTCTCAGCGCGGCTGAGCGCCACCGGCGTGAAGCGCAATTCCATGTATTTGACGTTGTCGCGTGCCGCGTCTTCGATGGCTTCGCGCGTGAGGCGGTGAATAACCTCCGGCGAGCGGTAGAACAACCTCAGTGTATTGAACTTCGATAGAAACGTTTGGAAGGAATACTTTTCTTCTGCCTGCATCTGCACGAGACTGCTGAGACGAAGGATATCGGCAGGGATGGTAATGCCGTGCTGGCGGGCGATGTCGAGCATGGTATCCAAACGTAACGTGCCCTCCAAATGGCGGTGCAGATCCACCTTTGGGAGGGCACGATGATTCTTCAGGTTCGCAGTGACTCGCTCGTTCATGCCGGTAAGGGTTGGACGCCGTTGCAAGTCGCCGCTTCGACTTTGGGTTTCGAGACACTCGCTTTGCTCGTTACTCAACCCTCCGCTCAACGCGACGGCAACTTGTACAACGTGCCGTTAGTGTCTCTTCCTTTTCTTCTTTCCGCGTTCACTCGGTGCCGTACTCGCCAGGGCTGGCGCCTCACTTACCTCCGTCGGCGTGATCTCGATGCGCCGCGGCTGGTAGGAAAATACACGTCCGATCACGGCGGAGCGCACATCCGAAATCAACTGCTGGAACAGTTCCGAGGCTTTGCCTTTGTATTGTACCAACGGGTCGCGCTGGGCGTAAGCCTCCAGCCCAATCGAAATGCGCAGCGCCTCGACCTTCGTCAAATATTCGACCCACAACTCGGTGATCGAACTCAACAACAATTGACGTTTGACTTCGTTGAGAATGTAAGAGCCGATGGCTTGAATCAATTGCGCCCGTTCCGACTCGCTCAGAGTAGATACAGGTCTATTGAGCCAATCCTCGCTCGATCCTTCGACTTCGGGCTTCGTTTCGCCCTGCCCTCCGCTCAGGACTTTCGCGGCAGGCCCAAAGTCCGACAGCTTTACCGCGCCCTGACTCAAACGCGCAAACTCGTTTTGGCCCAATGTGTTCTGCAGGGCTGTTTCGGCATTTTCAAGATGTTCGAGTACAGCATCGATTACATCGTCGGCTGTGCGGTTTTCCAATAGAGAGGCGGCAAAATAGATATACGTGAAGCGAATGAAGAGCTGGCGGTTCTGCCGGTGAGTCTTCTGGTCGAAGACGGTGCGCACGCCTTGCGATTGCGATAACAAGATTCGCAGTTTGCTCGAATCGTCTTCCCCTGATTCATGTTGAAGGATGGTTTCCAGGTCGCGCTGAACCTGCGCCGTCAACTGCTCACGCTGACGTTTCATCAGCTCGCGCCCGGCTTCGAGGATTTGGCTGGTGGCCTCGTCCCAATCGGAAGTATCCACTTTCAATTTAAGCGGTTCGTTCAAGCGGCGTTCGATGGCACCGATCACGCGGTTGGCATTGATGCCAACCAAGTTCGCTTCGACGAATTCCTCCACCCAGTTTTTGAATTCATCGGGATCATCGGTCAGCAGGCGTGATTGTTCGCCATTCAATCGTAGTTGGAAATGAATCAATCCGCTTAATTCTTCGGCAGCCTTTTGCGGGCGAACTGGTTCTTCCGATTCGCGCATGGTTTGAAAATAAGCATCCAGTGCGTCGCTGCGTTCGGAGATTTGGTTATCGAGAGTCTGCCCGGTATGTTCGATCAAGGCTTCGATGGCGCGCAAGGTATGGGATTGTTCCACTTCAATCGAACGCGAAACAATATCCAGCATGGCCGCACGCAGATCGTCAGATTTGTTCAACTCATCGAGGATGAGAGACAGACCAAAGGTCGGGATGAGGCCGCCTTGTGATTCGAATGGCGGCTGGACCTGTTCCAGCCACGCAATCAATTTCCACGGACCTTCTTCATCGGCCAATCCGAATTCGACGCGCTTCTCCACTTCGGATTGCAACATGTCATCTACATCTTCCGTCAAATCTTCCTTGACGAAGACGCGGTCACGCTGCGAATAAATTTGTTCGCGCTGTTTATTCAGTACATCATCATACTCGAGCAAATGTTTGCGGACATCGAAGTTGGATCCCTCGACGCGATGCTGCGAATTTTCGATGATGCCGCTGACCATGCGCGCTTCGAGCGGGAGCGAGTCGTCCACTCTGAGCCGCTGCATCAGGCCGCTGACCTGATCGCCGCCGAAGAGCCGCATGAGGTCATCTTCGAGCGAAAGATAGAAGCGCGAGGAACCGGGATCACCCTGGCGGGAAGAACGGCCGCGTAACTGGTTGTCGATACGGCGCGCCTCATGGCGTTCCGAGCCGATGACGTGCAAGCCGCCAAGCTGCTTGACGCGTTCCATATCTTCGAAGTATTGGAGGAAATGCTTGACCTCGGCTTCATAAAGCCCGTAGTTCGATGGGTCGACTTTTTGCAAAGCCTGACGGCGTTCCTCAAGCGGCATATCGAACGGGTCCGCATAACCCGCGCGGCGCAATACGCGACTGACTGCCGAGATCACTTCCTCGGCCAGCTCGCCGCCGAGTTTGATGTCGACGCCGCGGCCGGCCATGTTGGTGGCAATGGTCACTGCGCCGAAAGCGCCCGCACCTGCAATGATCTGCGATTCTTCCGTATGCTTGCGCGCGTTCAAAACCTGGTGCGGCACGCCGGCCTGCAGGATGGACTTCAAACGATCCATGGCGTCGGGCGGTAAGCTTAGAATCTCGAGCAGCGTGGAAAGGTTCGCCGGATCATCGAGGCTGATACTGGTCTGGCCAAACGATGAGCCAAACTTTCGCAAGGCGTCCGGTGTGATCTTATCCAAAGGTTCATTGAGCGGCTGAAGTTCGGGAATGAGGCGACCGTCTTCTTCGCGGTTGCCCGACTTTAGAAAGGCGTGACGCACCAATAAAACCTGCATCAAGCGCCGCACCCCATCCGCTTTGAGGCGATTCGACAAACGGTCGGATGATTCCACCGAGGTGGTACCCACCAGCATCGGGCGGCCCAGTGCATGATACCGAACGATCTCGGTCGCGATGGCGCGTAGTTTCGATTCGATGGTGCGATAAATGACATCGGGATAATCTTTGCGGCGATAAAAGAGAGGCTCGTCCCCGTCATTCCTTTTGGAAAAATACGAATACTGATAATTCTCTTCATCCTTGGATTTGATCTCGACCAGCGGTGAACTGTTGCCAAGCGCCTGGTATTCCAGATTGGTGGGAATCGGCATGACTTCCAATTCATAGATTTTGCTGAACTCTTCCGATTCCGTCAGCGCCGTACCGGTCATGCCCGCCAGTTTTTTATACATGCGGTAATAATTTTGCAGCGTGATGGTGGCGTAGGTTACGTTCTCCGGTTCGACGCGCACATTCTCTTTCGCCTCCACGGCTTGATGCAGCCCATCCGACCAGCGTCGTCCGGGCATGAGGCGTCCGGTGAACTCGTCCACGATGACGACCTTGCCGGCTTGAACGAGGTAATCTTTATTGCGATGGAACAGATATTGGGCGCGCAAGGCTTGTTCGAGATACCCAGTCAGGTGCGCTTGTTCGGGCGTGACATCTTCGGGTCGGTCCGGATCCATGAGCGGCTGACCGATTAATTGTTCCGCGTGCGCCAAGCCGACTTCCGTCAAGTTGATGGTGCGATCTTTCTCGTTGGCTTCGTAATCTTCGGGCTTCAACTGTTTGACGACCTGCGCCATCTTGCTGTACCACTCGAGGTCGCCTTGCGCGGGGCCGGAGATGATGAGCGGTGTGCGTGCTTCATCGATCAACACATTATCCACTTCGTCTATGATGGCGTAATGATGTCCGCGTTGGACGCGTTCATCGAGGCTCATGGTCATGTTGTCACGCAGATAATCAAAACCGAATTCGGAGTTCGTGCCGTAGGTAATGTCGGCGTTATAGGCTTCGACGCGCTCCACCAGCCGCAGATGGTTTTGATCTTCGTGCGTCGATTCTTTCCCGAAATCGACGAGAAATGCCAGCTTGCCGTTTTCCGTGGCCGCGGCCATTTGCAGCACACCCACCGACAATCCAAGCATATCGTAG
The DNA here is from genome assembly GCA_046707185.1 of Anaerolineales bacterium. Classification (GTDB taxonomy): domain Bacteria; phylum Chloroflexota; class Anaerolineae; order Anaerolineales; family Villigracilaceae; genus Fen-1038. The sequence continues at coordinate 8,525 of JBJKOR010000722.1, forward strand.
ATGGGAGCCATCCAACGCGCATCGCGCCGGGCCAGGTAATCATTGACTGTGATGAGATGCACGCCGTGTCCGGTCAGCGCGTTGAGATAAAGCGGAAGCGTGGCCACCAGCGTTTTGCCTTCGCCGGTTTTCATCTCGGCGATCTGGCCGCGGTGCAGGACGATCCCGCCCAGCATCTGGACATCGTAATGCCGCAAGCCAATGGTGCGTTTGGATACTTCGCGTACTACGGCAAAAGCTTCGGGGAGAATCTCTTCGAGAACTTCCTGCTCGACTTCACGCCGCGCTTCATCTTCTACCAGGCCCTCGAGCGCGGCTTTGATCTGGGATTTGAATTCATCCGTCTTGGCCCGCAAAGCCTCATCGCTGAGCTTCTCGAATTCCGGCTCGAGCGAATCGACCTCGTCCACGATCCCCGCTAATTTTTCGACGGTTCGTTTATTGGGGTCGCCCCCGAAGACACTAACAAATTTTTGGAGCATATAAACCTTTCAAGGCAGGGATTATAGCATACAAGAAAAAAGCCCTCGTCTTATCACGAGGGCTCGCTTCACTCTCTAAGCTATTGCTGGCTCATAGTGCAAAACCAGTAGTTTATCGGCCTTTACCGCCAGTTCTGCATGGGCGCGGCCATCACTATCTGTAAATTCCACTTCGAATGCGCCCGGCGCGGGCAATTCAACTAACACATAGTAAACGTCGAAAAGTCACTTAATTTCATGTCGTTGCGAGGAGCGTAGAGACGAAGCAATCTCCTCTTTGAAGTAGGAGATTGCTTCGGGCGGACAAGCACCGCCTCGCAACGACATAACCGTTTTTAAAGAACCTGCTGACAGCTTAGCGACTATTCGCGCAGGTTGATGGAGAAGCCCTATCTTCAATTCACATGTTCCCTCAGCCAAGCCACTGCATCTCCCGGAGTCCCGATTTGCAATCCTGATTTTTGTGCAACTTTTGGATCATCAAGAAAATGCTTGCGGTTGTGAGTCACCAAAAAGTCCGCCTTTGCTTTGATGGCTGCAGCAAGGATAGGTGCATCGCTGGCATCGGAAATCATATAAAGACATTTTTGCACATCTTTCGCGGTTTCTTTGACGATCATTGGATGCACGATCTTGATGGCTTGCCGGAAATCAGGTAAGTTGTGCGGAGATTTTCTTGCCAGTGCACGTTCTGTCTCTATAATGACTTGCTCGTTGATCAGGACATTCAACTCCCCAATTTCAGCAAGCTGTAACAACGCCCTCGCCGCACCGTTGGCTGAGATGATGCCTGCTACAAGCGCGCTACTATCGAAGAATATTTTAACGCCTGGCATAATGTTCTTTGTAGTAGCGCTGGCGCTCTTCATCGAGCGCTTTCAACAGATCATCGAGCGAAACGTTATCTTCCTTGAGTTGCTTTGCGATGCGATCGCCAAGGCGGTTGATTTTCGGGACTTTCGGCGTAAGCATGAATGAACCGTCACCGAGGTCAATCAGCGTAAGCGTCTCGCCATCATCCAGCCCGTATTTTTTGCGCAGACTCGCTGGAAGCGTGATCGTTCCTTTACTTCGAATTTGAATGGTGGTCATAGGTTTCTCCAGAAATACAGAATTTCCGATTTTCCGGAATTCTACCGTAAAGCCTTAATTATCGCAACTTGCCCCTACGTAATTGAGCGAGCAATGGAATTTCACCGAACATATTTTAAGAAAATCATTTGTTCTAATTTTGAACCTCAGTGCTATAATCGCGACTGACCACTCAGACCAAAAGACCAATTAGACCTGTCAGACTGCTTCCATGTCCTTCGCCCACCTTCACGTGCACACCGAATACTCCCTGCTCGACGGCTTCAGCAACATCAAGAAGCTGGTCAAGCGCGTCAAGGAAATGGACATGCCGGCGGTCGCCATCACCGACCACGGCACGATGTTCGGTGTGATCGACTTCTACAAGGCGGCCAAAGCGGAAGGCGTCAAGCCAATCATCGGGCTGGAAACATACATGGCGGCGCGCTCCATGCATGACCGCGATTCCAAACTGGATCGTTCCTCTTATCATTTGCTTCTGCTGGCGGAAAATGAGACGGGTTATAAGAATCTGCTGAAGATCGCTTCCGCCGCGCAGCTGGACGGCTTCTATTATTATCCCCGCATCGACCACGACTTTTTGGCGGCTCACTCCGAAGGGTTGATTTGCACCACCGGCTGTATGTCCGCGGAAGTGCCGCGCATGATCGTGGGCGAAAAACAAGATGAAGCCGTCAAGTTGATGAACTGGTATTACGATGTCTTTGGTCCCGATCGATTCTTCGTCGAACTGCAACAACACAACATAAAAGAAATCACCGATCTCAATCGCAAGCTGGTCGAGATGGGCGCCAAGTATTCCGCAAAATTCGTGGCGACCAACGATGTGCATTACATCAATCCCGACGATGCGCGTTTGCAGGATATTCTGCTGGCGATTCAAACCCAGTCACTTCTCTCCGACCCAGAGCGGATGCGAATGACCGACGATTCGTATTATCTGCGCACGCCGCAGGAGATGAGTCAACTATTCGCGGAAGTCCCGGAATCCTTGAGCAACACTCTGTTGATCGCCGAGCGCTGCAATGTTGACCTTTCCTTCAAAGGTTATCACCTGCCGGAGTTTCCCGTTCCCGAAGGATACACCGCCCAAACCTACCTGCGCCACCTGTGCGAAGAAGGAGCGGGTAGACGCTATGGAAATCGCGCGGACAACCCTGAAGTCAAAGAAAGACTCGAATACGAATTGGGCATCATCCACAAGATGGGCTTCGACGCCTACTTCCTGATCGTGTGGGATTTGTGCCGTCATGCGCGTGAAAACGGAATCTGGTATAACGCGCGTGGTTCGGCGGCAGGTTCGATCGTCGCCTATTCCCTGGACATCACCATCGTGGATCCCATCCGCCACGATTTGATCTTCGAGCGTTTCCTCAACCCGGGACGCATTTCGATGCCGGATATCGATCTCGATTTCCGCGACGACCGCCGCGCCGAGATGCTCGAATACTGCACGAAGAAATACGGCAGCGACAAGGTCGCACAGATCATCACCTTCGGCACGATGGGCACCAAAGCCGCCTTGCGCGACGTGGGCCGCGTGATGGACATTCCCTTGAACGAAGTGGATCGCATTGCCAAGCTGGTGCCGTTCGTTTCGGGGCGCGCCACCTCGATGGAAGACGCGCTGGCGATTCCCGAATTCAAACAAGTCTATGATTCGACTCCGCACCTGCATGAGTTGATCGACATCGCATCCAGGATGGAAGGCACGGTGCGCAACGCGGGGACGCACGCCGCAGGCGTCGTGATTTCCGACAAACCGATTCTCGAATACCTGCCGCTGCATCGTCCGACCTCCGGCTCGGAAGAGACGCCCATCAAGACGGTCACGCAATTCGAAATGGGCATTCTCGATTCACTCGGCATGTTGAAGGTGGAC
>JBJKOR010000723.1:0-1565 GCA_046707185.1 Anaerolineales bacterium
CCCGTGAGCGGATCCTTGCCCATCCATTTGACGAAGCCATTATTCTCCTCCATCAACTGCGCGGCATAATACATGTGATCGGCGGTTTCCTGAATATCGCCGAGACACTCCATGCGGTTCTTTCCGACTTCGAGCGCCATGGCTGCGCCCAAGTTGTAGAGTCGCTTCTCGAGCAGTCCCGCCGCCTTGCGGATGAGCTTGATACGTTTCTGCCAGGGCGTGCGACTCCACTTGGGAAATGCGCGCCGAGCTGCCTCCACGGCTTGATGAGCGTGTGCGGCGTTGCCTTTCTGCATTCTGGCTAGTACCCAATCGGTGTTGACTGGCGAGCGGTCATCCCATTTCTCATCGGCATACACATCCTGGTTGTCGATGATCATGCTCCATTCCTTGCCGAGATTCTGCTTGAGTGTGGTGACGGCTTTATCGAAGCCTTTGTGCAGTTCTTCCGGCGGATTGTGCATGGTTGCATAAGTGAGTTTAAACGCCATAACAAATCTCCTTTTGAAGTCTTGATGGTTATTTGGAAGTCCAACAGGTCCAACAAGTCTACAGGTCGAACTTATAAAACTTATTGGACTTAATGACTTATTTGACTTTACTAGTATAGCGTAGGAAATTCCAATCGTCAAAGTTGGGTGTCTCGTGTTTTGTATGACGATTTTCCTGCCTTTGTTTTGTTATTGGAACTCTTGCATAAGTGCTCCCGCCGCAGTTCCTCGCGAAGTGTCGCATGGCGCCAACGCCCTGCGCACTTTCAGGGTGGCGACACACCCTGCGGGCGGCGGCGGGGAAGCCGCCTAGAGCCAGGTAAAAAGATTGCTTTTGCAAGAGGTCTATTTTTGTTTGACATCCACTTCTGTCAGAGCCATGAACCGCTCCACGACCGCCGGATCGAAATGCGTATTTGCCAGTGATTGGATATGATTCAAAGCTTTTTGTGGAGTCCAGGCTTTGCGGTATGGACGGTCGCTGGTCAACGCATCCCAAACGTCCACCACGGCGAAGATGCGGGCCTCCAGCGGGATCTGTTCACCTTTCAGGCCGCGCGGGTAGCCCGTGCCGTCCCATTTCTCGTGATGACAATAGGGAATGTTGATGGCGCGGTTCAAATATCGAATCGGTGCAAGCATCTCGAAGGCGAAGGCGGGATGCTTTTTCATCACGGCCCATTCATCGTCGTTCAAGCTGTCGTGTTTCAACAGAATCGAATCGGGAACGCCGAGCTTGCCGATATCATGCAGTAACGCGCCTCGACGGATGTGCATCAACATCTCGCCTGAGAAGCCGAAATCGGCGGCCAGCTTCATCGTCATGTCCACCACGCGTTGGGTGTGGCCCTCCGTTTCTTCGTCGCGCAAATCCATGGCATGTGACCAGCCTTCGATGGTGGCATCATAAGCAATTGCCAGTTCCATGTTGCTTTTTTGCAGCCCTTCGAACAATTCGCTGTTGTCGATCGCGATGGCGGCTTGGCTGGCAAGCGCCCGAGGAAGTTCAACTGATCCGCATTAACGGCTTTTTCCCTGGAACGCGAAAAGACTCCGATCACCCCTTTCGGCTCG
>JBJKOR010000724.1:0-4388 GCA_046707185.1 Anaerolineales bacterium
AGCACTTACCGGACAAACTGCCACGCAAGCCGCATAATCGCATTGGTGACATTGCAACGGCATAGTGCCGTAGGAGGTATGCGTGACGATCAAGCGAGGATATGCTTGAAGCCCCGCCTTCCTATGAGTTTCCACACATGCTGCCTGGCAGGCAAAACAGCCAATACAGCGCCTGAAATCAGCAACCACAAAACTGTTCATAAAATCTCCTGTTTACCCTGTGAACACAGGCTAATGACATTTTTCGCTTATTAAAATCAGAATCTATCTTTAAGACTTCTTCAAGAGATATTTGTGATTATTTTCACTTTATATTTTAGTATACCGGAGCCAAAACGATATGTGACAAATATCACAATTCGCTTATAAATTTGTCATTGGACGATTTCATAGGAAGGTGGTAATGTTCGCTGCACGCTCGGCAATATCCCTCTATGGATAAATACAAACCCCGTGAGACTTCCGAGATTCAAAGAATTTTTAAACTTGTTTTGCCGTAAAGCTTGCCAACAACTCGGTGCGTTTATAAGCCCAAGAAAATCCCTCATCAAGTTGGAAAGTGCAATAGTCGTACCAGTGATAATTTAGAAGCAAGAGTCGCGTACCTCTTACAGAACGGCAAGTGGCTTGTTGTGTCCAATGAACCAGACAAACTCAAGGTATCGTCAGAAGCGATATAACCGCTAAATCCGCTTCGCCTGCTCTTGCGCATCCCGCCGAACAGCATTAGACATGATTCGCATTCCAAGTAATTTGGATGCGTGCACCAGCGTTGGACGCTGAATCGATCATGACCTTTCCCCCAATCAATATGCCGCGCTCGATCATTCCTGCCAGACCGAAGTGTTAATTGGCAAGAAGGTCATCCAGTACAAAGCCTTGTCTGGCATCAAAGCCAATTCCGTCTTCCTCTACTTTCAAGTCAATGGCCTGAGCATCGAGCACGCCATCAATGGAGATTCGCTTGACCTCTCCGTGCTGAAGCGCGTTCTCGCAAGCCTGCTGGACGATTCGGTAGACATTCCGTTCGATTTTTTCATCATACCGCTGCTCACCGCCCTGTAAATTCAGAGTTATGCTAACCGTATCGCCGCTTCGCTCCATCAGATTATCCGCAAGCTCTGCGATGGCCGCTTTGAGTCCATACTGGAGCATCGGCGGACGCAAGTCGCTGACGATCTCTCGAAGCCGTTCGATCAAAGCGCTATAGGCTTGCTGAAAGCTCGGCGAAAGAGGAGCCGTCTCTTTCATCAGCATGGCGGCCATTTCGTTGAGAATGCTATCGTGCAGTCCATGAGCCAGATGCAGCCGCTCCTGTTCGTAGCGATTGATATTTGCTTCATACAAGGCCTTAAGCCGTTCTGTCTGAATGATATTGCTCAAGGCAACAGCGGTCTGGTTGGCAAGAGATTGCAGAATCGGGATTTCGATTTGCGAGTACAGGTCATCGGGGTCCCGTCGGCCAAACAGCCACATGCCAAGCGTTTCGTCCCCGACTTTGAGCGGCAGAGCCAGCCGCAGCCATGACAAGGGGCCATCGAGGTTCGATAAAATCTGATATTCACCCCAATTTTTCAAACCATGAAGATCATCCTCCCCTGGTATTTGATCCAACCGGTTGCCCCTCGAGAAAAGCACTTCTGTTGTGTCTTTCTCGAATTTGAGAAAAACGAACTGGCGTACCAGCAAGCTTGGCAGGAGGTCATCAGCGAGGATACGGTCAAGGCTGGAGAGGGACGCACCAGTCGTGATATGAGCCGAGTATGTTTCTTGAACACGTTCGGATGGAAGCCGAATCCCAAGTATGCGGCGCTCGATAAAGCGTTGATAGGCAGGGTATCCCCAAAGACAGGCAACGGCCGTCAAGAGGGAAAAAGCTCCGGCAATTGTCACCGTTCTTTCAGGAAGGGTCGTAAGATTATCGGCAGCCACGATCATCGGCAACTCGATGGCTCCAAGCAGAATCAGGAACGAGTAAATCGAAATGAATCGGTTGGCGCGAATCTCCAAACCACCCAGTTGGCGCCGATAAGCGATATATAGATAGGCAGCAGGAAGCAATGGGAAACCCAATAATGCAAGGCTGTCCGCGTGAACTTCCGTATTCATCGCTCCAATCACTGCCACGAGTAGCAAAGGAACGAAAAAGATAAAGAACGAAGTAAAGAGAAGCACACTCAAATCGCGGCGTGTATCCGGCTGACGAACTGCATGAACGATCAATAGGATGAGGCTTCCGAGAACGGCGAACAAAAGGCCCAGGAAGTAAAGATTCTTGGAAAAAAGCTGGAACCCTTGGGCAACCACGAAACAGACCGCCGCGGTGTAAGCCAGCCCGACCAACAGCGGCGGCAGCTTTCCAAGCGGACGCGGGAACACCCAATGCAAATGCAGATAGACCGGAACGCTCAACCAAATGGTCATTCGCAGGATCAGTGCGCTGTACCCAATGTGAAAGTTCGATAGTCCGCTTCCAGCTGATATCCAGATGGCAGTCAGGAAATTAAAGGCCGATAATAACCACCAGCGCTCATCCTTCGGACGCAGGAAAAGCAGTGTCAGCAAGCCAGCCAGCCAGAAGATATAAGCGAGAGGCCACTCGCTGTAGAGTTGATCGTTCCACTCGCCGAAGTTGGTGCCGGGCAATTTCCATAAGACGGTGAAAGGCCTGCCGCTGCGCTCGACTTGAATTGGGGTGATATCTCCGGGCTTTGCATCTGCAAAAAATGTCTTGCGAAGATCAGCATCGAAATCTTCCCACGTTAGGGAGCCAACTTGTACTAATTGATCGCCAACCTTTAGTGTAGGTTGGGGATGAAAGACGAACACCTGATCGATTACCCCGGTGGGTGTCCAACTGAAGCCGTATACATGAAGAAAGAATTTGTCAAAGCTGAACGTGAGCAGGACCATCAAGATCAACCACACGAAAACGATTTCTGCGATCCTGTGAACCTGACTGTTGTTCTGCTTCATTGGCTTCATTCTCCGCGAAGAAAGATTGTAGGTTGTGGGAGCAAAATAGGAAAGATATGATAACTTAGTTTAGCAAATGCCAAAGCCCATCCACCCAACAGTAAAGCATGCCCAACGCCTTGGGTCGGCAGATGCAACAAATGTTAAGAAACGCCATTAGTATAGCACGAACTGACCGAGACAATCTCGGTCGCCCTGGGACTGGAGAAAAGATTGAATATTTATCAATCAGTTACGAATTATCTTTTGTCCCCCACCCCAAAAATGAAGAACAAAACATCTTGATCCGTTGCGGTCAATGATTGTGTAGATCGATTGCCACGCTGGTATCAGACTGCGCGAAATCCATTAAACGGCAACCAAGCATTCGTCGGGAAGTGAACGAATCAGCCACTCCCTTTTATCATCTCTTCGAAGCGCTGGGAGGCCCATTAAGGGCGATGCTACTTTCCCGGCACAGTTGGAGATTCCGGAGTAATCCATCCCAATTGTCTGGCCTTGGCGATGGCCGCCGCTCGAGTTCGGACTTCGAGCCGGGTGTATGCTCCCGATAAAAAGTTCCTTACCGTTGAATTCGACAGACCCATCCTGTGCGCCAGTTCAGCGGTCGTAATATCCGGCTCAGAGATGCACAAGGAAAGCACTTCCAATTGGCGCGGGCTGAGCCGGTTGTCATTCTGAATCTTTTGATATAGCTCACCGGCCCTTTGGCTGAAATAGATTCCGCCATCCGCCACAGAGGCGATTACGCTTGCCAGATTGCGGATCGTGGCCTGATCGTTCTTGACGATATACCCGCTGGCGCCCGCCTCCATCACGGCCCGAATCAATCCACGTTCATCGAACATGCTGATGACCAGAACTTTAAGCTCGGGATAGGACTGTAACAGTTGAGGAATGGTATGCAGAATTGGATATGGGTTGGAATTCTGGCGCGAGGTCGGAACGCCAAGATCGAGCAATAGCACTTCGGTGGGATGATCCCGCAGCGTGGGTTCAAGCTCGTCGGCATAGGAGATCGTTGCTACAACTTCGATATTCGGATTGGTTAGGCGGAAAACATAGCCATCTAATATGGTTTGATGGTCATCCAGAATTGTTACTCGAATTTTATTGGACATGTTCACACTCCCTGTCTAAGACAAGCTTATCAAAAATCAGTTTGCAATGCAAGACCTTTACAGTACAAATGCCTATGTCTCAAAATCTTTTGTTCCATTGCGCATATGGTAACAAGTGTATAAAATGAGAGCAAGCTTAATGACTCGTGCCGAGTGAGGGATTTTACAGAGTCAATTTTGGAAGGGTGGAGGAAGGGGGAAGAAATTATTTTTCACTTCACAACCACTTTGTAAAATACATATAGGAGTACGAAAAGAACAGGCAATGCTGTTTACAGAGAGAACTTAGAG
>JBJKOR010000725.1:0-1676 GCA_046707185.1 Anaerolineales bacterium
CGGCCAAATCCTCCGCCATGCGTTTCGTTAAGGTTGTGACCAGAATTCGCTCGCCGCGCTCGACCCGCTGGCGGATCTCGCCAATCAAGTTATCGACCTGTCCCGTAGTGGGTCGCACCTCGACTTCCGGATCGACGAGTCCGGTCGGGCGGATGATTTGTTCCGCGACGTGTTCGGCGCGTCCCATTTCGTAAGGCCCCGGCGTGGCAGACGTATAAACCGTGTACCCCATCGCTTTTTCAAATTCAGGGAATTTCAACGGACGATTATCGAGCGCACTCGGCAAACGGAATCCATATTCAACGAGTGTTTCCTTGCGTGAGCGGTCACCGTTATACATGCCGCGGATTTGCGGAACGGACATGTGGCTTTCGTCGATCACCAATAAATATTCGCTCGGTAAAAAGTCAATCAGCGTCCACGGATGCGTGCCCGCCGCGCGCTGGTCGAGATGGCGCGAATAATTCTCGATGCCGGAGCAATAACCCACTTCCTTTAACATTTCCAAATCGTAGCGCGTACGTTGTTCGAGGCGCTGTGCTTCGAGCAGCTTGCCTTCCGACTTGAAAAGCGCAAGGCGGTCATCCAATTCTTTCTCAATATCGGCAATGGACTGTTTCATCTGATCCGCATCCGTGAGATATTGCTTGGCAGGATAAATCGAAATTTCCTGCGGTTCGTCGAGAATCTCGCCCGTGAGTGGATTGAATTGAGTCAAGCGTTCGACTTCATCGCCGAAGAAAGTGATGCGGAAGCCGCGTTTATCTTCGTAGGCCGGAATGATCTCCAACGTGTCACCGCGCACGCGGAACGTTCCGGGGCGCAGCTCCATGTCGTTGCGCTGATATTGCGCCTCGATCAATTGTCGCAGCAAGGCGTTGCGCCGATAGATCTGACCGATTTGCAAAACGACGGTTCCCTTGCCAAACTCCTCGGGGCTGCCCAAACCGTAAATGCACGAGACCGAAGCGACGACAATGACGTCTTTGCGGGAAACCAGCGCGGTCGTCGCGGCGAGGCGCAGGCGTTCGATCTCCTCGTTGATCTCGGTTTCTTTTTCGATATATAAATCGTGTCGAGGCACATAGGCTTCGGGCTGATAGTAATCGTAATAAGAAACAAAATACTCGACCGCATTTTCGGGAAAGAATTCCTTGAACTCCGCATAAAGCTGCGCGGCGAGCGTTTTATTATGCGCCATGATCAGCGCGGGAATTTGCAATTCTTGAATTACGGAGGCAACAGTAAAGGTTTTTCCGGTTCCGGTTGCGCCGAGCAAGACCTGATTCTTCATCCCTTTGCGGATGCCGTCCACAAGTTGGGCAATTGCTTCGGGCTGGTCGCCGGTCGGTTGAAATGGAGCGTGAAGTTTGAAGTCCATGGGATTCCTATTCGATAAGAACGTGCGTTCTATTATAACACAAGGGAAACACAGAATTTCGAAGAACGAGTGCAAGAGATGAGCAGATCAAGGTTCGTGCGCAACCGCATATGAATTACGATATACTTAAAAATACAAAACCATGACAAACTTCTTGTTTTCCATAAGAGACCTTTTAAGCCCGGCCACCCTTACCGGCGCGCTGATCTACGGGCTTTTCTTTTTGATCCTAGCAATCCTGGGCGCGCGTTTGACGCACGTATTCATGATGAGAAGCGCGGAACATCTTCACGAT
>JBJKOR010000726.1:0-1514 GCA_046707185.1 Anaerolineales bacterium
TCTGTGTTGGAAATACGGCGAAGGGCCAATTTCATTTTGGCATGAAGTCGAGGCAGGTTTCGCGGGAAGACAGCCGATAGATTCATTTTGATCATTTTAAAACCCTAAGGGTCTTATAGACCCTTAGGGTTTGCTATTAAAAGGAAATTCATGGAAAAGAACAAAGGCATTCTTTACGCGATTGCCGCCTACATAATGTGGGGACTGTTCCCAATCTATTGGAAACAACTTGAATCGATCGATGCCTCGCAATTGATTGGGCATCGTTTCGGCTGGTCGTTCTTTCTACTTATCCTCTTTGTCCTGCTGACGCGTCAATGGAAAAAATTTCGTTCCGTGGCTTTCAACAAAAAAACGATTCGCATTTACCTGATCGCCGCGCTTTTGATTTGTGTCAACTGGTTTACCTTCGTGTGGGCGATCATCCATAATTATGTGGTCGAGACCAGCCTCGGTTATTACATCAACCCGTTGTTCAGTGTCCTGTTGGGTGTGGTTATTTTTCGCGAACGCCTGCGCCCGGTTCAATGGATTCCGATCGCGCTGGCCGTTATTGGCGTGATCTATCTCACCGTCAGTTATGGCGCGCTTCCGTGGATCGCACTGACTCTCGCATTCAGCTTCGGCTTGTATGGCCTGGTCAAGAAAATTGCCCCGCTCAATTCGTTGTATGGCCTGACGCTCGAAACCGGCTTGATGTTTTTGCCCGCCTTCGGATATTTGTTGTTTTGCGAACTAACCGGTCAGGGCGCATTCCTTCATAGCGGCGCGCTGGAAGATTGGATGATGGCCGGTGCAGGTCTGGTCACGGTCATTCCGCTTCTCTTGTTCTCCGCGGCTGTCCCGCGCGTTCCGCTCACGACCATTGGCGTTTTGCAATACATCAATCCCACCATGCAATTTCTGCTGGGCGTGTTTATTTACAAGGAACCATTCACACGCGACAGCTTGATCGGTTTCAGCATTGTTTGGGCAGGATTGATTCTCTTCTGGGTCGAAGGCTTGTACGCGCGGCGTAACCTCGCGCCAGAGCCAACACCGGAATTGGGAGAAGGCTAACAGTATGTCGTTGCGAGCGAAGCAATCTCCTCGCCTTCAGAAAGGATGACGATTTATGAAACTCCTCTTCATTGGCGGCACCGGATTAATTAGTTCGGCCTGCTCCAATCTTGCTGTTGAACGCGGCCATGAACTTTTTATTTTGAACCGTTCCGTTTCGACGAAGTATCCCGTCCCTCAAGACGCGACCTTGCTAAAAGGCGACGTCTACGCTGACGCATCGCATCTCGCGGGGCTTTTGGCGGGTCACCGTTTCGACGCGGTGGCGGACTTCATAGCTTTCACTGCAGAAGATATCGAACGCGATATCGACTTGTTTCGCGGCAAAACCGATCAATTCGTTTTCATCAGCTCGGCTTCAGCCTATCAAAAGCCGGTTCAGAATTATCTCATCACCGAGGAGACGCCGCTCGAGAATCCGTTCTGGCAATATTCACGCGATAAGATCGCTTGTG
>JBJKOR010000727.1:0-10554 GCA_046707185.1 Anaerolineales bacterium
CTTTTAACAACGGTCACTTGCGCTTTGATTATATCTGCTAATAATGCATACAAGTCAGTTGCATTGATCTCGCCTTGCTCTGGATGCTCAAGGAAGTATTTTGTTCTTTCAATGAACCAATCTTCTATCCAACTTGAATTAACATCGGTTCTGCCTCGGCCAGGATAGCGAGAAACATACTCACCAACAAGCCCTTCAATGTTCGACAACAGGTTCAGAACTTGATCGTCTGTTGGGTGAATACATGTTGTCATTCCCACAACCTCCCTTGCTGTGCTTCCTTCTCCACTGCCTCCTGGACTCTCTCGCGGCCGGCCAGGAAGCCATCCAGCAATTTCTTTTCTTTGCTCTCATTGGGAAGGGTCTCCGAGATCGCCTGGGCGACGCGATAGAACGCCTCACTGCGACCAAATCCGCGATCTGCAAGAGCTTTCACCATCTCGCCGCGTTGACTCTTTTCCCAAAGCAAGAGTGTCTTGTGCAACACATCAATCATGTCGCGTGGATCATCCAAGTCTTCCAGTTTGCGCCCTTGCGGACCCAGCATGCGGACATATTCCTTTTCTTTCTTGATGAAGCCGTTCTTGCTGAATTGCAAACTTAAATCAAGACCGCAAGAGTGCGCCAGCTTGTTGGCTTCATCAAAGGGAACAAGCGCTTCACCGTAATTCCAACGCCATAACACATAAAAGCGTGTCATTGGTGTGATTTCAGAGGCAAAGCCGTTGTGCAGGATTTGCTTGACCGCGTAATTAGTCGCAATTGAGCGGACTTCCTCAAGTAGGCGGTCAGCACGCACGATGTTGCCTTCAAAATCCATCACCTGCTCATACTTGCCAAAGACTTCGATTGCCGAACCGATGGCGGCAATAAAGAAATCGCCGCCGCCAATGCCTTCTTCCCACAAACGGTGAAGTTTGGCATCTAAATGTTGATTTAATTCAGTTCGAACGTCATTGTAAAAGCCCGTGGGTTTACGTGAAGCTTTACGAGCGACTATATAAATTGATGATGCAAGTGATGCGTTTTCTTTTGCGTTAAGTCTAACTTGCATTTCGGTGTTAATTGGCCATGCACCAGTTATTACTAGTGAGCTATCCAGCAAAGCATTAATTACTGTTTCCCAGCCTGCAGTAGTTTTGTGAGCATAGACAACAACAGCAATACCATTTGGTTTGAGAACGCGTCGGGTCTCTATTAATGCTGATGTCAGTTTAGTCTCAAAAAACTCTTTGGTCTTTATTGAAGAACTTCGTGAATGCGCGCGGTCTTGGACGATTTCCTCTGACTTAGGGGTAAGGGGTGTAATGAATAGATCAGAAAATAGATGCCCTACACTGCGCTTAAGCCAAATGTAGAAAAAGTCTGATAAGTGTGAGTAAGGCACATTGTCGTAGTAAGGAGGATCGGTAAGAATACAATCAAAGTAATTATCTTCATACGGAAGATGTATGGCAGAGGCATTGCCGACTATTGCTGGTATGTTACCCGAGCCTGTAAAATTCTCTATTGATTTCTCAATAAATTCAATAGCTGTTAGCCAATCGCCAGTCGATTCGGAAAATGGATTAAACTCACAGTAATCCCAGGTCATAGGCAATGCTTGCCGACCAAAAACATGAGCTAGATATTCGTCAGTAACCGACCAGATTGAAAGCGTTGCACCTTTATCAGCCATTCTATCTAAATTTAATGCCAGGTACACCGTTACTGCTTTTGCAAACTCCTCGTTACATTTCAACTTCAACATTTCTGTGTGCGCGCGCCGAATTGCATCAGCAAAAGTAATTAACGCCAGCGTCTGACGAGCGTTGAATATATCGCGCCAATATTTCATGCCATACAGCGGCAAGGAAACACGACGTAATTCCGTGGTCGGTATCTCTTCATCAGGTATTGGATCGATACCCCACGCTTCGATTAAAGTTGATTGTTTTTTGCGGAGAGCAAAGCTTGTTTTATTGTAAATGTCCAGATCTTCTTCGGTTGCGAGACGATAATACTTTCCACTCTTCCTGGCAGGGTTGTCCAAATTTTGAGAAGGAGTTGACGCAACTACCAACATGCGTTGGCTTGTTTGTCCCTGTAAGAACAATCGTCGGGTTGTTTCCTTGTCTACCGTACTTCCGCATACTGGACATGTTGCTACGGCTTGTATTACCGTACCATTGTCAGCTACGAAACCGTCTGGCCACTTTTTGTAGCCATCACCAACAATGCTAAATTCAAGTTTGCCTCTATTGATCTTTGGATAAAGAGCCACTTGCTTCTTGTTTTTTTTGGCTAACCAGAATTGCCGCATAAGTGGAATATCTTGCCTGCATGAAGGATTTTGACATGCTATCGTCCTTGCCCATATATAGCCAACTGGTATGTTCCCATCAGCATCGGATAGATAAAACACTGCCAATTCCTTGCGTGCTTCTTCCAAGACCCATTCGCCCCAATGACGCACCGCGTTCAGAAGCGGATTAAAGTCCCTTGGCTCCGAGCCAGTCCTCGGTTCGAAAAGAGCGGGTTGCTCATCAATGTTTTTCCTGCTCTTTTTCTTTTCGCCTTTATCCTTCATCCTTGTCGTTGGTGGCTTCGCCCAGTCGGGCATTCCCTCAAACGGACGCCCGAACTTCTGCGGGTATTCCAGCGTGGCTTTCTCGACCAGCACCGCCACAGGGTTGTAATCGTTGGCGTAGGTTTCGCACCCCAGGCGCAAGGCTTCCAGCGGGTATGAGCCGCCGCCCGAGAACGGGTCGAGCACCTTGGGCGGCACACCGCCGTTCGCTTCCAATATCTCACGGCGGGCGCGTTCCAGCAGGCTCTGGTTGTTCGAGTTCTCCCACTGGCTCAACTGGATGATGAAATCGCGCTTCTTCTGCCATTCTTCGGAGTCTTTGGGCGCGGGCGTCAGTGCGGCATAGGCAGTAGCGCGGCTGGCGGCAAGTGGACGGCGCGCCCACCAGATGTGCAGCGTGCTGATGTGACCTTGACGGATGTTCTTCTCTTTGGCGGATGCTACCCCCACCTCTTTGACGGGGAAGGATTCTTCGATAAAGCGACGGGAAGTGTTCGCCTCATTCTGAACTTTCGCCTGCTTGCCGTTGCTCATGCGCGTTCTCCCTTTGAGGTGATCTCGCGCTCCGTCACCAGATAGCGGACTTCCATTTCCTCCTCAGGCTTCAATACTTCGGCTGGATTCTGAATGCGATACAACACAGGCTGACTCGCCGCGTTCAATACAACATACAGATAATACTCGGATTGAAAACGCTTCGCCTTGAACCACTCGTTCTGTGTCAGCGCTACAGGTCCCGACTCCGCGCGGGCTTTGACTTCGATGTAACGTTTCTGTCCATCGGGCGACGTGGAGCGTACATCGAAACCCAGGTTTTCTTTCGCGACATCTTCTGGAGTCCAAGCCTGCTCGCGCTCATATTGCATCGTTACTTCCATTCCTATCTTTTCGACTTCCGCATCCGAGACCATCGTTGCCGAAGTTTGTTCAGGCAGGATACGGGCAACACCCAAGAAGCGCGGCGTGGATAAGGTTAATTGGCGTTCGCGCTTCAGGGAAGTTTCCAATTCCTCGCGTGCGTGCTGATAGCGCTGGAGTTGTTCCTGTTTGTTTCGCATGACCAAGTCTACATTCTCACCGCTCTCTTTGCGAATTTGCAGTTGGATCAGATCGCCGTCCAGTTTTACGATCAAGTCTTCCAGCGATTTCAAACCGTATTTTTCCTTGATGTCCGCCTGCCGCTGGCGTTCCTGCGATAAGTCCTTGCGATAGGATTCCAACTCAGGCAGGAGAATTCCAAGCGCACGGTTCTGCAAAGTCTCCACCTGGATTTCTGGGGCGTCCGCGGGCAGCAAACCGCCTTCGCCCAAGTCCCACAAAATCGCAGGGTTGACGGGTTCCATCGTGCCGCGCACGCGGTCAGCGAATAACGCAAATAAGCGCGTGCCGGCGATCTCGTTCTTGCCATCGCGGATTTCTCCCTGATAGAAGAGAAGTGTGCCATCGCGTTGTCCATCGGGGTCAGTGAATGATGCGCCCTCTTTCAACGAGATATCCAGATTGCGCTCCACCCATAACATCACAGATTCAAAGAGCGGATTTCCAAAGGTCACCAGTTCCGCTTGCGGCGCGCGCATGGAGGCTTCTTTGTCAAAAGTCACCAAAGGATAACGTTTTGTCAGAGCGCCAAATTGCTTTTTGAATGCTTCTTCGTCGGCGATTTGCTTCAACGCAGCCGGCACACTTTCGATATTCAAGAACGTACCTTTTGGATATTCAGCAACGGTGCGCGCCTGCCAGCGTCCGCCGAGAGCTTCCATCGCCCGCTTGAAAAAAGCTTCAGTGTATTCTGGAATGAGCCGATGTTCACGTGCTTGGTCAGCCATCTCGTGAATGCGAGTGTAATCAATATAACGCGTAGCTAAACTCTCGCCCAAATCCTGTCGCACGCGTGCGAGATACTCTGCATCAACCTTGATTTCGATCTCTTTCAGGATTTCATCCACACTGCGCGCGTTCGCCGCGGCTTCCACCAGCAACTGCGACAAATTCTTTCCCTCGATGATGTCCCCTAATACATCGAAAACTTTATCGCTTCCCAATGCCTGCTGAATTTCTTTCAATTTGTTGAATAAGGCATTCAAGACACGGCCTTCACGCGTATCCGAAGCCACCAAATTGAAGATAAAGACTTCTCGTGTCTGTCCGTAACGATGGATGCGACCCATGCGCTGTTCGAGCCGATTCGGATTCCACGGGATGTCGTAGTTGATCATCAGGTTGCAGAATTGCAGGTTGATACCTTCGCCTGCCGCTTCGGTCGCCACCATGATCTGGGCTTCATTCTTGAAGACCGCTTCCGCTTTGATTCGGGCTTCCAAGTCCAGCCCGCCGTGAATCGTGCAAACGCTATATCCCCAACGCCTTAGGTTCTTCTCCAAATAATCCAGCGTGTCGCGTGACTCAGTGAAGATCAATATCTTCGCGCCTGGGTTCTGCTTGTTGAGATCATCCAAGGCCGTTTTGAAATGCCGCAGCTTGGCCTCAGCAGGTGGATCGGTTTCAACAATTGCTTTCGCCTGCTCAATCAACTTCTTGAGCGTGCGAAGTTCATCTTCCAATTCCTCACGATTCTCGGCGACGCTTAGAGTCTCCCAAGTCTCTTCCTGCTTCCAACGTTCCTCTTCGCTCATATCCTCGACTTCATCGAAGTAGTCGTAGCCATTGACATTGTCCTGCCGGCGTTGTTGCGTGTCGTTAAGCAGGGTCTCTAATTTATGCTTCCTTCTCTCCAGCGATTTCAACAGGGCATATGTACTGGATGCTAAGCGGCGTTGCAGGATTACCAGAGCGAAGGCGACATTTCGTTTCTTGTCTTTATTGAGCGCAATCCCATATTGCTCGTTCACATAGCGCGAAAGGGCATTATATAAATCCTTCTCGGCGTGGCTTTCAATGCCAAGATTGAAGGACTTCGTTTCGACGTTGCGTGGCAGGAATAACGGCTTGCCTTCGAAATCCTTCAAGTCCTCTTTCACGCGGCGGATGAAAAGCGGGTTTTCCTGCTGGCGGATTGAATCTGCTACCATGTCGGTCGTAGCAAAGAAGCCGGGTTCTAGCAAATCCAAGAACAGCCGAAAGTTTTCAGGATCGCCACGATGGGGAGTTGCTGTTAAGAAGAGTAAATGTGTTGAGATTTCAGAGAGACGTTCTCCCAAACGATAGCGGATTGTCTTATCCAGTTTCTCCCCGTATCGCGTGGCCGACATCTTGTGCGCTTCGTCCACGATGATCAAGTCAAATTGAACCGAAGCAATGCTTCGCAGAATATCATCCTGTTTGGCAAAGTCAATCGAAGTGATCAGTTGCTGCTCGCGCTGCCAAACGTTCTGCCCATAAAATGCACCCAGAAAGCCGCGATCCACCACCATAAAGTTCTCTTCAAAGCGGTCTTTCATTTCACGACGCCACTGGTCTTTGAGATGCCCAGGTGCGACGATCAAAATCCGCTTGACGAGATTACGCAGTTTCAACTCTTTGATGATTAACCCCGCCATGATGGTCTTGCCCGCGCCAGGGTCATCTGCAATCAAGAAACGGATGCGCGGTAACCGTAAAACATATCCATAAACCGCTTCAATCTGGTGAGGCAGTGGGTCCACCTTGGAAGTATTCATCGCCAACAGTGGATCATATAAGGATGCGAAGCGATAGCGATGCGCTTCGAGCGCGAGGAAAAAACTTCTTGGGCTGGCCGAAAACAAAGGTTTGATCTCCCCGCTCGCAATCTGCTCAATTTCAGCTTTGGGCAGCACTTGATCCACATGGGCAAGCGATTTAGTCATCACTCCAACAATGCGAACGTAATCGCCGAGGTCCTCCACTTGCGAGACCTCGACTGGCTCAGGCCAACTGGCTCCTTGAATGATGCTGCGGGGTGTGATGTTCATCAGAGATTCAATGTGCCTCAAGAATTCGCCGCCCAAATGGTACCGCGATCTCCCACTGGGTTCGTATGGCTAGTTTAGCACAAGTTGTTTAATCTGGTGTATATTGACTTCGTTCGTAGCGGTAATCGAAAATGTTCCCTGGCGGTGCAATACTTTCTCCTGAGATATCAAAACAAGATGCTACAACTTCCGCGTTGAGCATAGAGCGTTTGTGTTCTTACATCAAGGGAAGCGACCGCTCGTTGGTATTCTTTGTGGGAGCCGGCGCGTCCTATGCCGGATACACAGGTCTGCCCAGCACGCCATCTCTACTCTACCATTTGCTTTTGGGTGCGCTGGCTGGTTCAGGAAGATTTGACCTCCAACATAGTGCGTTACCCACATTGCTGGAAAAGATCAGCTCGGTTCTCGGTTTCGAGATTACATTGAACGACTTTTGGCAAATCCGCCGACATGCGACAAGTCTCATTTATAGTGCTTTCGCATCGGCAGAGAATAAATGCAATTCCAATCGCGTGCATAAATTTATGGCCTATTGGCTTTCTACGGGTGGCACGGTTATCACAACAAACTATGATCGGCTGATTGAACGCGAGTGGGCAGGAAGAGGAAAAGATATCCAGAGCCGTTATCAGGAAATAGGTTTTAATTCGTTTGCAGATTGGCAGGATGATTTGTCCCAAGGCGGGTGCCTTTTCAAGACACATGGTTCTCTTGATGATCCAGATAGTTGTTTGGGAGCACTGGAACACGTCGGCACTCAATTGAGCGGGAAACGAGCCGAGTTGTTGTCTCAAGTATTGCGAACCAGACCTCTTTGTTTCGTTGGCTGGCAAGGAATTGATCCTGATATTCCTCCACTACTGTATGAAGAATGGAGCAACAGGGATTCTTCTTTGCCAACGTTCTGGATTCACTACGAAGGGAAAGACCCAAACTCGACCTCACTTCAGAAGCAATTTGATGCAATCGAACAACGGTCAAGTCTCATCTCGCCATACATTGAAAACCAGCCAATATTAACTGAAGCGGATCGCGCCTTTGGACAAATGCTCGAATGGGTTGGCATTTCATCCAGCGCAAACCCTCAGCGCGAGCCCGTGTCTTTTGATTTCTCCGAGGCCATCAAGGCGTGTTCACCTTCGGGTGTTACTCGGATGGTGGGCATCTCTCTGAGACGCGCCGGCGAATTTGAGTCTGCCATGAAGGTATTGGAAGAGACCTTGAACCTGTCGGCAACTGCTGGAGAGCGCTCAGCCGCTCTTCAAGAAATATCGCTCTTGCAACAACAAATCGCAGGCAAGAAAACCGATCGGTCGCGTACGAATTTGGAGAAGGCTCGAAACGTTTTGAGCGAAAAGCCCGATCCATGGCTGCAAGCCAATATTGATTTTGGTTTACTCTTGATGAGCGTCGTCTCCCTCCAATCACGTCCCTGGCTATTATTGAAACTTTCCACTCTTTTTCGGCGATATAAGCAAGATATTAATCTTCTGCAAGATCAGACCAGCGATAAAGAATCGGTTGCCCTTCACAAATCGCTCCTGCAATTGTATCTTGGCAGGCTTCGCTTCAAGTTGTTTGGTTGGATCGCGCGCGTCGTTAACCCGATTGCTAGATGGATAATCGAACCTTTCAATACTGCGCGCTCAACAATTGATGATGCAATAGATATTCACCTGCATTCACGTGTTGACGTGCTCCCTTATCGCGCTGTTGCATTCGCCTATCTTCATCGGTGTCAGGAGGCGCGTGAAGACTTAGAAGAAGTTGAACGGCTTGTTCAAATCTTGAAGGACAACGCGAGAATGAAACATTGGCAGGCTCAGCGTTCCACCATTGAGAAATATTGTGCAAGAAGTTAAAGTCCATAGACGATAACTGCAATTGGTTATTTTATATGAGGGAAGCCAGATCACCCAAAAACCTTATTCTTTCGCCCAAGAGCAACTTTTAGCTGTGCCACAGGTGTTTCCCTATATGCACTGCTGGTGTTAAAAGGAACAGAGGTCTTCACAATGGATGAGATAATAATTCCACAACCGTCCGATGATTTGATAGAAGATATAAAGCGAACAGTAGCATATCACTACGGCTTCATGCCATCAGATGAAGTTCTACTTAGAATTGAAGGAGGTTTGAGGAATAATTATGCCGCACTTCATCGAGAGAACATCATCCGAGAAATAGTGGCAATGAAGATTAGCGATGATATGCAAACTTACAGAGATAAGTTAGGCAGCTTGGAATTTGAGAAGATTTGGATGGAGAAATCCATTTTCAGATATTTGACCTATGCAAGTATGTGCTATCGTGCCGGAATTCCTGCGGGGACAATAAGCCTTTGTAGAACTGCAATGGAGGCGGGCATAAGAGAGAGATTGGCAGAGAAATTAGCTCAGCGAGATACTACAAATCAACATGATCTCGCCGAAAAAACATTGGCACAGGCGCAACGACTTCGAAATAAACTCTTGAAGGATTTGATTAAGATGGCTTCAAAAGAGGGTATTCTAAATGAGCATGACGTTGAAGAAAGCTTCAAGACTCTGAAGTTTGAGAATCAAGAGAGCAGAAAGATCTTAGACAAATTTATCCATGGCGACATTGTCTGGATGGTTGATTTTGTTCAAAGCCGTAAAGGAGATACGAAGGTGATCGGCGCAAAAAATAGGTTGGAAGAGGTCAAAATTATTGCCGAAATGGAAGTTGACTATGTCGCGGTCGAAGTTCTTAGAGCAACAGATCACATTGCGGCGCTTCTTTATTACGGCTGAGCGGATACCGTTAAGACTG
Source organism: Anaerolineales bacterium (assembly GCA_046707185.1). Taxonomy (GTDB): domain Bacteria; phylum Chloroflexota; class Anaerolineae; order Anaerolineales; family Villigracilaceae; genus Fen-1038. The sequence continues at coordinate 9,256 of JBJKOR010000727.1, forward strand.
TTGATCGTGTAAATCCACCAACCGGACGATCAAGTTTATCGTTGTTTGCATTCGAGCACTTAAGACCATTAAGAGAGGAAGAGCGCGAAGTGTGCAATCAAGTGACTCTACTAATAGAGTCGCTCAGCCCACCAGCCCCACTCCATCATTGGCAACTCTCCGAACTGTCGCGAATTTCCCATCACCACAGCTACCTCTTTTGGTAAATTTATGCAAGCCCAGCGCGCGGCCTCATGCACCCAGTTAGTGCTTAACTGTGTATACACTAACCGCACACCGGTGCGTTGACGTAACTTTTGTGCCTGAGCCAATCGTCTGGTTGTAACGTCGATGATTGTGTCCCTATCCTTGTGCATATCCCCCACCTCCAGCCAAAACAGAGTCTCGTATCCCTGAACTCTTCCCCAAGCCAGTCCATCCGGGATTACGGATAGCTCGGGAATGCGAACCTCGCTCCAACCCGTCCAAATCTCTGCCTGTGGCCAGGCGGATTTTAGCCACGCAGACCAAACGCGGGAAATATGCCGGTGTTCATATCCGATCTGCTGGAGATTCTCCTCTTTTCGGGAGGTAAACTCTATGCCTTTTGGAATCCCCCAACTTCGCAATGCAAGAGACAATCCCTTTGACCGGAGATGCCAAAGCGGGAACAAATCCATCTGAGTGGGCTTGGATTTACCGCGTCGTATTTTCGGGCTGGTCTTGTATACGACCAGTTCCTTTGCCTCAAGGTGAGAAAGCAAGTTTTTAGTCACGTCAACCGGCAAGCCTGCCAAAGACGCGACCTCATGTTCATTCCCTTTTTCCATCCTGCCCAATGCCTGCAAACAACGCAGTTCATCCAACGAGATAGGAGCATAATCCTCTTCTATTACGGGCGGGCGTGGAAGCGGCGAATGAAACAAGCGTGGCGGGCGGGAAAAATCCAACCAGTCCGGGGTTTTACCTGCCAGCGTCACGGCATAAGGCAATGACGACCCTCTCAACGAACGCCTGGCCTCCAGCATAAACCACTCGCCGGGCGCATCCACCTGCACCCATAAAGAAGCGCCCGGACGTTTTCTGTTCGTGTGTGATGCCATCCGCCTCAAAGGTTCCTCATAGCAGAATGGCGGGATACATGCACGCGCGTCAATACGGAAGATAAATGTATCTGTCCAACCGTTTTGAAAAGGCAGGCTGATCCAATCCGAAAATGTCACTCTTCCAACGCGGACGGTCATGGATCAATCCGAACACCCGATGTTGATATATTCATCTTCGGTGAAAAACAACTGCGGGTTCAACCATACATAAGCT
>JBJKOR010000728.1:0-1957 GCA_046707185.1 Anaerolineales bacterium
CGAGCTTCATCTGTTGCTTTTCATCCCCATATAAAAATTCACCGGCGGGAATTCGAATCCAATAATCCAAATCCTTTGGCTTCCAACCGCTTCGCGCCAATGAGAAACCGGCATCGCGTTGTGTCGCGGGCGGTAAAGATCGATCCTGACAAGTACTCCATAATGCTTCCTGTACTTCACGCGCCGCGGTTTGCCCCATGCCACTCTCGCCCACATCTTCCAAGCTTGCGCCCGCCAGCAGGATATTCTGCCCGGCAGATTCGCCTTCGCATTTCATCTTGAGCATCGCCCGAACCAATTCACCGGCGCGCTTCGGCAAGGTCTTCACCAAGCCCAGCACTCCCACGCTCAGCAGGATGGTTTCTCGCCAAGCCGGATCTGTGAGATGGGTCTGGATGTATTGCACGCTCTTTTGAAGGTCAATTTGCCCGGCGCTCACCAAACCATAGGCCGCCAACGCTTCTTCAAAGGTCAGATGGATAAACCCATATTGGTTCTCGCCGCGCTCCACTAGAAGATTGGAATAAGAGCGGACATCATGGATAAACTCGCGTGCCTTCTCGCGCGCAGGGCCATTTTTCAAGTCCCATTCCTGAATATAGTATTCAGTCAGCCAATCCTGCAATTGAAAGATGCTGACCAAACCCGAAGTTGGATTCTCTTCACGGATGCGCAACGCTAACGGGCCTAAAACATCCAGCGTAGCGCCATAATCCAGCGAGGTGCGTCCCGCGCTTTTATCCAAGGCGCTGGCGCGGTTCCAAGCCTCGATCAACGTTTCCAGATACCGATCGTAGAGTTTGATGCGGCTCTTGGGTAACTCCACCCCTTGACGCTTGATCAATGCCAGGATAGTTAAAAGTAATGGATTGGAAGCGAGACGTTCCACGCCGGGATTGGCATGGATCGCCTCCAACAAACCTTTTTGTTCATCCTTTGCGGAGCGTTCAGCCTCGGGCGTATCCCCCAACGTACTTTTTTCAAACGCCAGGCACCATTTGCCTGCAAACGATTCAATGGCATCCGGTGTGAAGTCCAGCAACGTGTACAACGACCAAACCTTTGGATTTAACGGCGCGTCTTTGTATCCCACAATGCGGCTCGAGACCAACACACGATTGCCATGCGAGGCTGCCTCATCTGCAAAGGCTTCCACTTTCTGCACCAATGCGGCACGATTGGTTTGCACCTCATCGAGACCATCCAACAAAACCACCGCCTTACCGCTTTCCAACGCTTCCTTGAACAATGGTTCCAGGGCGGCAACACTTTCGGCACGACCAGCAAAATATTCCGCCAGATACATTTGCAAATTAATTTCTTTTTGTCCAAGAGCGCGGGCATAGGCGTTAAGTGGAATCAGGATGGGCAACGGCACTTTTTCATCTTTAGCGAGTCGCAGCGCCAGATGTTTGAGCATGGTGCTTTTGCCTGAACCGGGATCACCCAAGACCACCACACGCTGTTTTTCGCGCAAGGCTTCTTCGATCTGCACCGGCGCAGAAGCAGTCAAGCCGCGTCCCATTTCTTGCAATGCTTCATCAGGGATGGAGGCGCGGTCAAAAGTGCGACCCGCCACACGCCGGTCCCAAGTCTCGCCTTCTGGAATCTCCGGACGTGCCATCAAAGGCACATAGATTTCTTCGAGAGAGAGTTCGCTTGTGAGATTGCGAAGCTGGGGAATACCCTTGAAATCCAAGGCATGAAAACTGCGTTCGATGTGTGCCAGATAATCCCTGCGCAGCTGCGCCAAATCCGGCGGCGGAGTAAACGCGCCTACGTGCAGAATGAATTGATTATATTGATCGCCATTGATGTAATCACGGTCAACATTCAGGTTATTCAACGAGATGGATTTCTTATTCGGCATCTTGCCTCCAAAGGTGAACCTGCTTCAACGTTCGCGCTTAAGTATATCCGCGTTACCAGAGGCTGCAAGTTCGATTTGATATTTGGC
>JBJKOR010000729.1:0-3285 GCA_046707185.1 Anaerolineales bacterium
GTATCCATGAAAAAATCCATAGTGGTGGAGTACTGTCATGAAACAAGTTACTAGGAATATCGATCCTGCTTCTGCGTGCGATCTGCTCGAGCGGGTTCCGCGCGCCTGCATCTGCTTTGCTGGTGATTACGGGCCACAGGCACAGCCAGTCCTAATGTTGTGGCTTGATGGTCGTTACTTGGTGGGATTTTCTGAAGACACTGCTGGCCGGCCAAGTTCTGGACAGGAGGCTGTTCTTCTCATCGATGAAGGGACCTACTACTTCGACTTGCGCGCCATCTATGTACGTGGTCAGGTCCGCCTGGTCGAGGCTCCCCCCAATGCGCCCTCGGGCCAAATGTGGTTCGAGGTGATCGCCGCCAAGACAGTCGCCTGGGATTATGGAATGATGCGAGAGGTCAAAGATGAAAGTTGACGATCCTGTGGCGTTTGGCATCCTAAAGCGGTGCATGGTTGCACGCATTGCCACACTTTCGCACAATGGGCGACCAAGCATCAATCCGCTCTACTTTATTTATCTGGACGGGCTCATCTGGCTTGGCACACCGGATTGGACGCTCGCAGTTCGCAACATCGAGGCAGATCCACGCGTGAGTCTCCTCTTTGGGATTGAGCAGGACCTACATGACCAGCGAGTGTTGCACATCAACGGCCGGGCGAGCGTGCGAAGTGACCGCCAGGCACAGCAATCTTATAACATGCGAGTGGCACGCAAATATATCTTGACTGTTGATGGGATTCGCAACTGGCTATCCCACCCTCGACAGCATTGGCTGCGTCACTTCTATACCGCTCAAAGCGCACGAAAAGGCCACTTCTGCGTGATCGAAGTGATACCTGAGCAGGTCGAATTGATTGTCCTAAAAGACAGTGAGAATGGCAAAAGATAAGGGGAGTATGCTTGGTGTCGAGGAAACGAAGCTATTATCGATGGCTTGCCAGATGAAAAACTGGCAGAGACGTTTGGAGACACAGCATCCGCAGCGGTGGTTGCGTTTGCATAGGATGTGAGTCGGCGACAACGTGATCCCCAAAAGTTCCTGCTGTTTTGGAACTGGCGGCTGGCTGAGGCTGAGGCAATACCATCAGTTTGGGAAGCCGACTAGCAGTCTGAATAAAGACATATGGAGACCTAACCGAGATGTGACAAGTCTGTGCGCTCATTGTATGTGATGGCATACAACTTCGATCTGCCTACTTGTTTCTTTGCATCGCCTGATAGATCGCATTTGTTCCAAAGTCCAGGGAGGCAGCCGGGATTCTTTCATCCGCGGCGTGGATGACACTGGTGAAGTTGAAATTCTCCGGCAGCTGCATCGGCAGAAAACCATAGGTTTGGATGCCCAAGCGGGAGAAAAACCGTCCATCCGTGACGCCGCTTAACAGCAAGGGGATCGGTGTTCCGCTCGGGTCCGCCTCGCGCAGGATACCCGCCAGGGTGTCGAACCAGCCCATATCCGGGTCAGCCAGCCCCGGATCGAACTTGACGGCTTCGAGTTCAACGCCATCTCCAACGATGGTACGCAGCTCATGCAGTATGTCTTCCGGCGTAAAACCCGGCAATAACCTTCCGTCCATCTCCACGCTGATTTGGCTGGGAATGACATTGACCTTATCGCTGCCATGCAAAACGGTAGGACTAACGGTGTTGCGCACCAACGGTCGAAAGGCTCGTGAACTTTCACCGAGTGTGTTCAAGATCAAATCGGTAAATACTGGATTGGCAAGCTGGCCAAGGATCAACCCACTTGCGCCGCCCAACGCAGAAGACATGGCCTGGAACATCAGACGCGCGGGAGGCGTAATGTGAACAGGAAGCGGATGCGAATCAACCTGCTGAAGAAATCTCGATAGGCGCGCCATGGCCCCGCCCTGCACCGGCATCGAGCCATGTCCGCCTTGTCCGTGGACCGTGGCGCGCATCCAACAGATTTGTTTCTCCGCCACTTCGATGGGGTAAAAACGCTTCCCCCCAATTTGAAGCGTGAACGCGCCAAACTCGCCGATGGCATACCGGACGCCTTGGAACTGTTCCGCATGTTTTTCGACCAGGAATTTGGCCCCGTAATCGCCGCCCGCTTCTTCATCGCTGACGAGGGTCAGGATCACATCACCCGGCAGTTTTCGATCCTCCACTTTGGCGCGCAGGAAAGCGGAAACCATCATGGCCACGCCGCCTTTCATATCCAATGCGCCGCGGCCCCAGACGAAACCATCCACCAGCTCACCGCTGAAGGGCGGATGCGTCCAGGATTGGTTGGCGGTCGTGACCACATCCACATGGCCGTATAACAGAATCGGCGCCGCAGTTCCTTCACCGGGGATGTGCGCAATCAGGTTGGGGCGATTCGGATCAAGCGCAAAGATTTTGGCTTCGATCCCGGCAGCCTTCAACAATTCCTGGATGTAGGTAATGCACGCTGCTTCGTTTCCGGGCGGATTGGTGGTGTTGAAGCGAATCAAGTTTTGCAGTAATTCTGCGGGATGTCGATGGATGGATGCTGGATTGGTTGTCGTAGATGCCATGAGATATGCCTTTGCTGTATTATACTTTCCCCAACCATATCGATTACACAAGAACAAAGAAGCCCTGCTCAATTGAACAGGGTTTCTCCATTTGGCTCTTATCCAGCCAGCGTGGCCACCTTCACCGGCTTGACGTACAGGGCGGGGTTCTCGGCAAAGAGATGCGCATACGTATCCTCCACCGTCCGAAAGCAACCAGCGATGCCAAGTGTCTGCTGATGGTGTTGGGCTTGGTGCCTTTCGCTTACAAATGATTGCGGTAACGTCTCACATCGTCCGCCGTGAGCTGTGCCAACGACCCGCCCAGGTATTTCTCGACCTGCTTCAAGTCCGCGGCGTAGCCGAGAATGGTCTTCGGCGATTTGTCGCGGTTCAATAGATACAGTTGGAATTGTTCGATCTCCTTACTCATGCCCTTCTCTCCTTTTTGTGATGTGATCTTGTTTTTTTCTTCGACAGCGGTAAGCGCTTTGCTTACCATATATGGTAAGCGTTCTACCTACCATGTATGGTAGGTGTACTTCCTACCAAAACTCAATTCTTCCCAGACCCAACTCAACGCTGTATTCAAAGAGTGCCATCAGGACCCATTCCAAAGCGCCTTCGACTTCACCGACTTCATCTGAATTGGGAACTACCAAATCCCCATCCGACATCAGAATCTCCGCATTGCGAATCCTGACCTTCACACCAAACGTGCGCGATTCTTCCCTGCCCCAATCACTCATCGCGGCGATCACGAACAAGGTCCCTTTGGAA
>JBJKOR010000730.1:0-1379 GCA_046707185.1 Anaerolineales bacterium
CACGACCCGAACGATTATGCCATTGCAGAACGACATAACCTGCCGATCATTTCGATGCTCGATGAGGCCGCGAAAGTCAACGAAAACGGCGGCCCGTATCAGGGTCAGGATCGATTCGAGTGCCGCAAAAAATTATGGGCCGATATGAAGGCTGCCGGTCTGGTCATCAAGGAGGAAAAATATCTGACGACCATTCCGCGTTCCCAGCGCGGCGGCGAAATCATCGAGCCGATGATCTCGACTCAGTGGTTCGTCAAAATCGAACCGCTGGCCAAAGCCGCGCTCGAAGCTGTGAGGGATGAACGAATCAAGATCGTTCCGGAGCGCTTCGAGAAGGTTTATTACAACTGGCTGGAGAATATCAAGGATTGGTGCATCAGCCGCCAGCTTTGGTGGGGACACCGCATTCCAGTTTGGTATTGCGAGAACAACCATCAAACGGTGAGCCGTGAAGACCCGACCGAATGTTCGACGTGTCACTCGAAAAATATTCGTCAAGATGAAGATGTATTGGATACCTGGTTCTCTTCAGGCTTGTGGCCGTTCTCGACTTTGGGCTGGCCCGATGAAACGCCCGATTACAAATATTTTTATCCAACCTCGTACATGGAAACAGGTTATGACATTTTGTTCTTCTGGGTGGTACGCATGATTATGAGCGGACTCGAATACACGGGTCAGGTGCCATTTCACACGGTGTATCTGCACGGATTGATCCGCGATGAGCACGGACAGAAAATGTCGAAGACCAAAGGCAATGTGATCGATCCGCTGACCGTGATGGATCATTTCGGAACGGATGCGCTACGCTTCACACTATTAGTGGGCGCCACACCCGGCAACGATATGAACCTGTCAGTCAAGAAAGTGGAGGCGAATCGCAACTTCGCCAATAAGTTATGGAATGCAGGAAGGTTCGTGATTTCCGCGATTGATAGTTTGGATGCGGACACAAAACAAAAAACGCAAAACGCAACCGAATGGACCCTCGCCGACAGTTGGATATGGGCGCGACTCGAACAACTCATCCGCGACGCGGAACGGCTTTTTCAGAATTTTCAATACGGCGAAGCGGGACGGCAAATCTATGAGTTCTTCTGGTCCGACTTCGCGGATTGGTATGTGGAAATCGCCAAAGAGCAGATGAAGAACGAAGAGACTAGAGAGCAGACAGTCAGAACTTTGGCGCAAGTGCTGGATATGTCATTACGCTTGCTGCATCCATTCACGCCGTTCGTCACCGAAGAAATTTGGGGATACTTGCGGGATTCGATTCTCGAATCGCCCATGGCGGAGATCGCTAAAGATTGGCCGGAAATGTTGATCGTTGCCAGATGGCCGGAGCAACGCGAAGCCGAAGGCTGGGAAGAATCCAAGAT
>JBJKOR010000731.1:0-13300 GCA_046707185.1 Anaerolineales bacterium
CTATCCAAGCATGACGCCATAATTATTTTGAACGGGTTCAGCGCCCTCGGTTTGGGCAATGATCAATTTATTGAGCGCATTGATATACGCTTTGGCGCTGGCAACGATGATGTCCGTGTCCGCACCGTGGCCGCCGTACACGCGCGAGTATTCGACTTCGCTTTGGGCGTCCATGGTGTGATGACCATTCTTGCCTTGGATGCGAACGGTCACTTCGCCCAAGGCATCGATTCCTTCCGTGATGGCACGAATATTGAATTCGAGCAAAGTACTGGGCACATTGACAATTTGATCGATGGCTTTGTAGGTTGCATCGACAGGCCCTGTACCGATCGCGGCTTCGGTATAGATTTTGCCATCGGGGCCGCGCAGGCGCACCGTTGCAGTGGGCATGCCCATCGTCCCACAGGAAACCTGCAGACCGTTGAGTAGATAGACATCGCGCGGCTGATAAAACTCGTCGGCGATCAACGCTTCGAGGTCGGCATCGGTAACGGTCTTCTTGCGATCTGCCAATTCCTTGAAGCGCGCAAAGGCTTTATCGAGTTCGACATCATCCAGCGAATGGCCCATTTCGGCAAGACGCGTTCGCAAGGCGTGGCGGCCCGAATGTTTGCCCATCACCAATTTCGATTGATTCACACCGACATCTTCGGGACGCATAATCTCATAGGTGGCTTGATGCTTGAGCATTCCATCCTGATGGATGCCGGCCTCATGCGCAAAGGCGTTCGCACCGACAATCGCTTTATTCGGCTGGACCACCATGCCGGTGTAATTGCTGACAAGTTTGCTCACATGGGAAATTTGTGTTGTTTCAATACCCGTTTCCAACTCAAATACAGGATGGCGAGTCTTGAGCGCCATCACAACTTCCTCAAGGGAAGTATTGCCCGCACGCTCGCCGATGCCATTGATTGTGACCTCCGCCTGTCGCGCACCGGCGCGAATTCCCGCCAAGGTATTGGCCGTTGCAAGACCAAGATCATCGTGGCAATGTACGGATATCGTGATGCCATCATGCATTCCGGGCGTATGTTTGATGATGCCATCGATCAAGTCATAGAATTCATCGGGCGTGGTATATCCAACCGTGTCCGGAATATTGAGCGTGGTTGCGCCGGACTTGATGGCTTCACCCAGGACAACATAAAGAAATTCAGGGTTGGAACGCCCCGCGTCTTCAGGAGAGAATTCAACATCGTCACAAAATGAACGCGCATACGCGACCATTTCCGAAACGCGTTGAATGACTTCCTCTGGATCCATTTTCAGTTTGTGCTTCATGTGGATTTCCGATGTTGCAAGAAAGGTGTGGATACGCGGCTTTTGTGCGCCCTGGATAGCTTCCCACGCTTTGTCAATATCGGATTTATTGGCGCGCGCCAATCCGGCCACCACCGGAACCTTTGCGTTTGGATCGTCCGCCGGAGGGTTGCCGACTTCCTCCGCGATACGGCGAACCGCTTCGAGATCGTCGGGAGAAGCGGCAGGGAATCCCGCTTCGATGATGTCTACACCAAGATGCGCCAGACTATGCGCCACTTCCAATTTTTCAGCGGAGGTCATCGTGGCGCCAGGAGATTGTTCGCCGTCACGTAAGGTGGTGTCAAAGATACGAACATAGTTTGTATTAGTCATAAAGTTTTCCTTTTGGAAAAAGAGACTGGATGCCTAGCGAGTAGGTTGATTTGCGGCTATTTACTGTTCTCTATTCTCTTTTCACTACTTTTTCCAGTTCTCCGGTCTTAGTGCGCGGACCGCCGCGCCGGCCCGCCACATTTCCGATTCACGCATCACCTTGAGTTCCGCGTCCAGATTCTCACGATAATTGGGATCGCTGTTCTTATCCAAAACAATTTGCGTCTCTTTACCGGACACAACGCTTTGATACAAATCATCGAAGACCGGCGCAACAGCGGCACGGAATTTATCCTTCCAATCGAGCGCGCCGCGCTGGGCAGTGGTGGAGCAATTGGCATACATCCAATCCATGCCGTTTTGACCGACCAAACGAATCAATGATTGCGTGAGTTCTTCCACCGTTTCGTTGAATGCCTCGGACGGCGAATGTCCATGCTTGCGAAGTTCATCGTATTGCGCTTCCATCACGCCCGCCAGCGCGCCCATCAATACGCCGCGCTCACCGGTCAAATCGGAATAGACCTCGTTCTCGAAAGTGGTCGGGAACAAATATCCCGCGCCGATGGCAATTCCCAATGCCAATGTGCGTTCGCGGGCACGGCCCGTTGCATCTTGTTGAACGGCAAAACTGGCATTGATTCCAGAACCGTCTAAAAAGTTCGTTCGCACGCTGCGACCCGATCCCTTCGGCGCAACAAGCGCCACATCCACGTGCGGCGGCGGAATCACACCGGTTTGATCTTTATAGGTAATGGAAAAGCCGTGCGAAAAGTAAAGCATGTCTCCTTCGTTCAAGCTTTCGACGATTTTGGGCCACTGCGAGTGCTGACCCGCATCCGACAACAAATATTGGATCACGGTACCGCGTTCAGCCGCTTCTTCAACGGAAAATAACGTTTCTCCTGGAACCCAACCATCTTCAACGGCTTTCTTCCAGTTGGCTGTGCCTTCGCGCTGCCCGACGATTACTTTGATTCCGTTATCGCGCATGTTCATTGCCTGCGCCGGTCCTTGTACACCATAACCCAGGACTGCTACAACTTCATTCTTCAAAACTTCGCGTGCCTTTGAAAGCGGAAACTCTTCACGCGTCACGACTTCTTCTTCCACGCCGCCGAAATTGATTTTTGCCATAAATGAATTCTCCTGTTTGTTTATGTTGGTGGTTGAGTAGTCTCGTGTCCTTCGAGACACATCGAAACCACATGTTCTCAAATTATCATTTGTTGTATCTGATTCGTTGGCTTCGATATGGCGGAAAAGCACCGCCTACTCAACCAACTACAAATTACTATGGCGTCATCTCTGCCATTTCATAGTCTTCCTCATACCGTATATCTTCGATGCCCGGCATGCGGCGGATGCCTGAATTTGCACCGCGTGTCATCGCGACCTGGCCCGTGCGTACCATTTCCATGATTCCAATCGGACGCAGCAACTCCATCATGCCTTCGATCTTTTCTTCCGTGCCGGTCACTTCGACGATCACGGAATCCGCGGCAACGTCCACGATGCGGGCGCGGAAGATTCCTGCCAAACTATGAACCTCGGCGCGTTTCTCCGGTTCAGCTTTGACCTTGATCAGAGCCAGATCACGCGTCACAGAAGGCTGTCGGCTGACATCCTGCACATCGATCACATTGACGAGCTTGTAAAGATTCGCTTCGATCTTGTGCGCGTCCACATCGCCGTTCGGGCAATCAATGACCATTGTCATGCGGGAAATATCGGGATTCTCGGTGCGGCCAACGGCAAGTGATTCGATATTGAAGTTTCGGCGGCGGAACAACGATGCCACGCGATTCAAAACGCCGGGTTTGTTTTCAACGAGTGCGATAAATGTATATTGCATTTCTTTTCTCCATTTTTCAGTATGTCATTGCGAGCCGGACTTTGGCGAAGCAATCTCCAAGATACTTTCAGAGATTGCTTCGGGCTGGGTTTCGACCCTGAAAGGGCGCAGGGCGTTACAGCAGAATTACACTGCCTACTCGACCATCGCCCGCAACAACATAAATCATTTTTCAACTCTCTCAGGACGCTGCAACATTTGATCGAGCGATGCGCCGGCCGGGACCATCGGATAAACAGCATCTTCCTGCACGACGAGGAATTCGATCACGGTCGGGCCTTTGATCTTGCGCGCCCATTCGATCGCTTCATTGACTTCTTCGGGCCTGGTCACACGCCGCGCCGGGACGCCATGTGCTTCGGCAAGTTTTACAAAATCAGGTGTTTGCATATTGACAGCGGAATATCTTTTCTCGAAGAAGAATTCCTGCCACTGACGAACCATGCCGAGAAAGTTATTGTTCATGATTGCGACTTTAACATTTGCTCCTTCTTGAACGGCAGTCGTCAATTCCGCGGCGGTCATTTGGAATCCGCCGTCGCCGGCAATCGCCCAAATTTCCTGGTCCCGATTTGCGAACCACGCGCCGATCGCGGAAGGCAGACCAAAGCCCATCGTGCCCGCGCCGCCGGAAGTGATCCAGCGATTCGGTTTTTCCTTCTGATAATATTGCGCCGTCCACATTTGATGCTGCCCCACGTCGGTGGTGATGATCGCTCCGTCGGTCGCTTTCCATAAATCGGAAACCAAATGCGCTACGTAAAGTTTTCCATCGTTAGGCCAGTTCATAATCGAACGCTGGTCCGCTTCGTTTTTCCACTCCTGGATTTGATTCAGCCATTCGGTGTGATCGTATTCATCCACCATCGGAATAAGATCGGTGAGGACATTATTCAGATCGCCGACCAACGGAACATCCACATGGACGTTCTTGTGGACTTCGGACGGATCAATCTCGACATGAATCTTCTTTGCTTTTGGCGCGTACGTTTTCAAATTGCCGGTCACACGGTCATCGAAGCGCATTCCGAACGCCAGGATCAAATCCGAATTTTGAATCGCCAAATTCGTGTGGACTTCGCCGTGCATGCCCATCATTCCGAGATTCAATTCACTTGACGATGGCAGCGAGCCTAAACCCAGTAATGTGCAAGCGACCGGGGTTTGCGTCTTGGTGGCAAAATGAGCCAATGTTTCTTCTGCGCCGGACATCAACACGCCGTGACCTGCGAGAATGATCGGGCGTTGGGCCTTTTCGATCAACCGCACGGCCTGCTCGAGATCCGATTCTGGTGCATGTGTACGCAATTGATATCCTGGAAGTTTCATCTCTTCCGGATAAACAAACTCGGCATGTTCCACCTGTGCATTTTTGCAGATGTCAATCAATACCGGGCCGGGACGCCCGCTGCGCGCGATATAGAATGCTTCGCGAACTGTCTCCGCGATTTCATCGGCCCGCGTTACCAAATAATTATGTTTTGTGATCGGGAGTGTAATGCCGGTCACATCCACTTCTTGAAAGGCGTCGCCGCCAATCAGATTTGCCGCGACTTGTCCTGTCACGAAAACCACAGGCGACGAATCCATCATTGCCGTTGCAATCCCCGTGACTAAATTCGTAGCGCCCGGTCCCGAGGTTGCCATGGCCATCCCGACTTTTCCCGAAGCGCGCGCATACCCATCTGCCATGTGCGCCGCGCCTTGTTCATGCCGTACGAGTACATGATGAATTGGATAACTCAGCATCGCATCGTAAATTGGCATATTTGCGCCGCCCGGATAACCGAAGACCACATCCACACCTTCACGAACCACGCACTCCCACAAAATTTCAGATCCCGTTTTCTTCATCTCTTCTCCTTATGATTGCAGCACCGCACCCGTATCCGCGCTGGTGACAAAGTGCGAATATCGTTTCAACCACTTCGATGTAATTTTGGATTGGAACGGAGACAGCGCCGCAAGCCGACTCTGAATCTCAGATTCGCTCAGACGGACATCGAGGCGGCGTGCCGTTAAATCGATCTCGATCACATCCCCCGCCTTGAGCGCGGCGATCGGTCCGCCCGCCGCGGCCTCTGGCGAGACATGACCAATGCACGCCCCGCGTGTCCCACCGCTGAACCTTCCATCGGTGATCAACGCGACTTTATCGCCCAAGCCTTGTCCCATGATCGCGGAAGTCGGCGAGAGCATCTCCTGCATTCCCGGTCCACCTTTCGGCCCCTCGTAGCGGATCACAACTACATCGCCGGGTTTGACTTCGTTCGCCAGAATCCCTGCCAAAGCTTCATCCTGCGATTCATTGATCCGCGCCGGACCGCTGAACTTCATCATGGCTTCACTCACGCCGCCGACTTTCACCACTGCCCCATTGGACGCGAGATTGCCGAATAAAATCGCCAACCCGCCGCGCTTCGAATGTGCGTTTTCATAACGACGGATGACCTGATCGTCTTTGATCTCCAAACCTTCGATGGATTCCCCGAGCGTCTTGCCGCTGACCGTGATGCGGTCAAAATGCAACATATTCGTTCCGCGCTGGACTTCGTTCAAAATAGCGGGAATCCCGCCCGCACGATGGACATCTTCCATGTGCCATTTCCCTGCCGGGCTGACTTTGGAAATATGTGGAACTCTATCAGCTACAGAATTGATTCGCTCCAGCGGATAATCCACACCTGCTTCGTTGGCCAATGCCAAAGTATGCAAAACGGTATTCGTCGAACCGCCCATCGCCATATCCAACGCGAAGGCATCGTCAATCGCTTCGGGCGTGACAATGTCGCGCGGCTTGATGTCACGTTCGAGCAATACCATAACCTGCGCCGCGGCTTGGCGCGCCAAGTTTTCGCGCTCTTTGGTCTTTGCCAAGGCGGTGCCGTTGTACGGCAAAGCCAGGCCGATGGCTTCCATCAAGCAGTTCATCGAATTGGCTGTAAACATGCCGGAGCACGAACCGCACGATGGACACGCAAATTTTTCCAAAATAGACAAACGCTTCTCATCGATCTTCCCCGCTGAATATGCTCCCACACCTTCGAACACAGAAATCAAATCGATTGCTTCCCCTTCGGGAGTCTTGCCGGCCGCCATCGGCCCGCCGGAGACAAAGATGGTCGGGATGTTGACACGCATGGCAGCCAGCAACATGCCCGGCACGATCTTGTCGCAGTTCGGGATGCAGACCATGGCATCGAATCGGTGCGCCTCGATCATCGTCTCAACGGAATCCGCGATCAGTTCCCGCGAAGGAAGCGAGTACTTCATCCCAAGATGACCCATCGCAATACCGTCGTCCACGCCGATGGTATTGAATTCAAACGGCACACCGCCCGCGGCGCGCACGGCTTCCTTCACCAGCCTTCCAAATTCCTGCAGGTGAACATGGCCGGGCACAATGTCAACGTATGAATTTACGATGGCAATGAACGGCTTTCCAAAATCTTCCTCCTGTACCCCAGTTGCACGCAGCAACGCGCGGTGTGGCGCTTTGTCATACCCCTTTTTGACTGTATCAGATCGCATGGCTCTTTTCCTCGAATAGATAAAATAAAAGAGCCGCCTTTTGGTTAGGCGGCTCTTTGGGTTTACTCTAGGTGTGATTACTTTCGCACTCTCACCGTTGCCATCCTAACCGAAAACAGATCCTTAATAATAAGGACCGCAAGAAGAATGACAATAAGGGAGAGACCGAAAATTTGATTCATTTTGTCTTTGGGTATTTCGCCCGATTATAGGCAGAATCAAAAATTCGTCAAGGGGCAATTTCCGAAAATGACAATCCTTAACCTGACGATAACAATTTGGTTCGCCGATGTTTTTATTTTTCGATGATGGCAGTTTTGATGTTGACGCCTTGAAGCCTGCATGGTATAGTTGCGCCCATTATGAACTTTGGCCTCGGTACCATGTCCATGACTACTACCTCCGGTAATCGCCGTGAGGCTTTTGTGGTTGGTCCGAAGTAACGAAACAAAGTTGCTCATCAAAACACATAACGCCTCACGCAAACGTGAGGCGTTTTTGTTTACCCAGAAATGCAGACCTGACATGTCTCACACGCGCCCAAACAATGGACGCAGATAATCATGCCGTCGTAAAGACATGTCAGGTCTTAACAACAAAGGAGAAACTCATGCCAAGACAAACGCTTGTAATGAAATTCGGCGGGACATCGGTTGGATCGCCCGAAGCCTTGACCCGTGTGAAGCAGATCATTCTCGATGCGCGCAATGAATGGCCGCGCGTCGTGGTCGTGACCTCCGCCATGTCGGGCGTGACGAATCTTTTGCTCGACAGCGCTTCGCTTGCCGCGCAGGGAAACACCAAATCGCTGATGGAAGCGGAAAAGTCACTGCGAGAAAAACATTTTGTTATGCTGGACAGCCTCGTCCATGATGAAAGCCTTTGTTCGAGGACTAAAAAAGAGATCGAGAAATTGATCTTTACCTTCGTGGATTTGTGCAAAGCCATTGCCGTACTCGGCGAAGCCAGCCCGCGCGCGCTGGACGCGGTGGCGTCGCTCGGTGAACGGATGAGTGTCCGGTTGTTGGGTGGAATTCTCGAAGACGCGGGAATCAAATCGAAGGCCATTGAAGCCAGCGAATTTATTATCACGAACGATCATTTCCAAAACGCACATCCCGATTTTAAAGCGACCACCGCGCAGACGCGGAAAATTCTTAACCCAATCTTGGATGACGGCATTATTCCGATCACAACCGGATTCATCGGCGCGACGCCCGATGGTGTGGTAACCACTTTGGGCCGCGGCGGAAGCGATTATTCGGCGGCCATTATCGGCGCAGTGCTGCCTGCGAACGACGTCTGGATTTGGACAGATGTGGATGGCGTCATGACTACCGATCCGCGCATTGTGACCTCGGCACGCACCTTGGCGGAAATCACGTACAGCGAGATCGCTGAGCTTGCTTACTATGGCGCAAAAGTCCTTCACCCAAAAACCATTCGCCCGGTCGTTGACGCGGGCATTGGGCTGCGCATTTGCAATACGTTCAACCCTTCCCATCCCGGCACGCGTTTGATTGCCAATTCCAAATCCAATGGCAAACCGATCAATGGAAATGTTGTCAGAGCCGTGACCGCCATTCGTAAACAAAGACTCATCACGATCGAAGGCCGCGGCATGTTGGGCGTTCCCGGTGTGGCGGCACGTGCCTTTGCGGCGGTCGCGTCCACCGGGACGAGCGTACCGCTCATCACGCAAGCTTCCTCGGAGCAATCCATTTGCTTTGCGGTGCCAGCCGAGACGGCGTCATCCGTTGCCAAGGCGCTCGAAAATGTGTTTTCGGATGAAATCGAAAACAACGATATTGACCGCGTCTGGATGACAAAGGATGTTTCGATCATCACCGTGGTCGGCGTGGGAATGCAGCACACGCCAGGTATTGCGGGACGTGTCTTCTCACAATTGGGAAACAACAGCGTGAACGTCCTCGCTATTGCGCAAGGTTCGTCGGAAGTTTCCATCAGTATGGTCGTCTCTGCGGCGGATACGGAGAACGCCGTGAAGTCATTGCACGAATTGATTGTCCGTTAACATCATCGCGTTGAGCGGACACTGAGCGCAGACGAAGTGGAAGTCGAAACGCAAATAAGAATTCACTTGTCCTTCGACTTCACTGCGTTCCGCTCACATCGTCCCGATGTCCTTCGGGAGGACGATAAAAATTATTTTAAGGAGAATCATCTATGTCATCATCCCAAATTCCCGTTGCTGTTCTCGGTGCGACCGGTTCAGTCGGCCAACGATTTATTTCGTTATTGGACAATCACCCCTGGTTCAACGTCGTTGCACTGGCCGCATCCGATCGTTCGATTGGACAGCCCTACGCGCAAGCCTGCCGTTGGATCTTGAATGATCCCATGCCGGACTATGCACGCGACATGACAGTCGTTCCCGCGACACCGGAAGCGGTTCAAGCCAAAATTGTCTTCTCTGCCCTGCCCGCCGACCTCGCCAAAGACCTCGAGCCGCAGTTTGCACAAGCCGGCTTTGACGTTTGTTCAAACGCTTCCGCGTATCGCCGCGCGGACGATGTGCCGCTGCTGCTTCCCGAAGTCAATGCCGATCATATTCAATTGGTCAAGCAGCAGCGTAAGCAGCGCGGCTGGAGCGGATGCATTACGACGAATCCAAACTGCACCAGCACCGGTTTGACGATTGCGCTCAAAGCACTTAACGATTCGTTCGGCGTGAAAAAAGTTTTCGCGGTTTCGCTGCAAGCGCTTTCCGGCGCGGGGTATCCCGGCGTGCCGTCCATGGACATCATCGACAATGTGATTCCAAATATCGGCGGCGAGGAAGAAAAAGTGGAATGGGAACCGCGCAAGATGCTCGGTAAACTCGATGGCAATAAAGTCAAGTTAGCAGATATTCGATTCAGCACACATACAAATCGCGTGGCGGTGACGGATGGTCACATTGTTTGTATTAGCGTGGAACTGTCGAATGAAGCGAGTCCCGAAGATGCGGTACAGGCAATGCGTGAGTATCGCGCGCCGCTGTCAGCGAGTGAACTGCCATCGACGCCGCAACCCGTTATCGAGGTTAGAGAAGAAGCGGATCGTCCTCAGCCGCGGCTCGATCGTTTAACCGGTAGAGGCATGACGACCGTTGTTGGCCGCGTTCGCCGCGATCCGTTAATGTCTCTTAAATTCGTGGTGTTATCTCACAACACGATTCGCGGCGCGGCAGGCGGATCGATTTATAATGCTGAATTACTTGTGAAGGAAAATTTGTTATAGCCCTTGACATAACATGATTCGTTTGATATAAACCCGACCTAACAAATCAAATACTCGCTCTTATCCAGAGAGGCTGAGGGACCGGCCCGGTGACGCCTCGGCAACCAGACCACTTTGTGAGTCAAGGTGCCAACTCCGACAGAGAATAGCGGATGCTATTCGATACCTGGAAGATGAGAGGATGGCATATTCGTGTACCTCTTCTTGTACTTTCAGAAGAGGTATTTTTATGGATGTCATTACGAGGAGCAAAGCGACGAAGTAATCTCTTGTTGCAAGAGGAGATTGCTTCGGGAAGAACGTCGCCTTCGGCGCGCTTCGCAGCCTCGCAACGACATCGGCAAACTTTATCTCTTCTGAGGGCGGGTAAATTCATATAAGGAGAGAGTTCCATGTCAACATCAAATGTTCATCAATATGGTTTCGCCACCCGCCAGTTGCATGCGGGCTATAGTCCCGATCCGACTACGGGAAGCTGCGCTGTGCCGCTTTATCAAACCACCAGTTATCAGTTCAAAAGTACGGAGCACGCTGCCAATTTATTTGCGTTGAAGGAATTGGGAAACATTTACACGCGCATCATGAACCCAACGACCGATGTTTTGGAACAGCGCATTGCTTCACTCGAAGGCGGCGTGGCTGCGGTTGCAGCGAGTTCGGGACATGCCGCGCAAGCGCAGGCGATTCTCACGTTATGTCAATCGGGCGATCACATCGTCTCATCGAGTCGACTGTATGGCGGAACCTATAATCAATTTCAATTTACGTTTCCGCGTCTCGGCATCGACACAACCTTCGTTGACCCCAGCGATCCGCAGAATTTCGAAAAGGCGATCCAACCCAATACCAAGATCATTTACGGTGAAACATTAGGCAATCCGGATATTGCCGTGTTCCCATTTGAAGAAGTAGCCGAGATCGCCAGAAAGCACAAATTGATTTTGTTCATCGATAACACCTTCGCTACACCGTATCTCTTCCGACCGTTCGAGTGGGGCGCACATATCATCACACATAGCACCACCAAATTCATCGGCGGGCACGGTACTTCGATTGGCGGCATCATTGTAGACGGCGGCAATTACGATTGGAGCAACGGCAAGTTCGAAAACTTCGTTACGCCCGATCCTTCGTATCACGGCCTGGTCTACGCCGATTTGAAAGATGCCGGTCTGCCGCCTTTTGCAACGAAAGCGCGCGTACAAATTCTGCGCGACCTGGGCGGATGCCAGGCGCCGTTCAATGCGTGGCAAACCATTCAAGGCATCGAAACGTTGAGTCTGCGCATGGAGCGTCATGTCCAGAATGCACAAGCGGTAGCCGACTATCTTGAAAAGCATCCGAACGTTTCGTGGGTCAAATATCCCAACCTGAAGAGCCACCCCGATTACGAGCGCGCCAAGAAATATTTCCCGAAGGGACCGGGTGCAATGATGGGATTTGGAGTCAAGGGCGGTTTGGAAGCGGGCAGGAAGTTTATCGAGAAGCTGCAGCTCTTTAGCCATGTCGCCAACGTCGGCGACGCGAAGAGTCTCGCCATTCATCCAGCGACCACGACTCACAGTCAATTGAGTCCCGAAGATCAGATCGCGGCCGGCGTTAGTCCCGATTTCATCCGCTTGAGCATCGGTCTCGAAGATATCGACGATATTTTGTGGGACCTCGATCAGGCGCTCAGTTAATCAAACATAAATCTCTGCTCCCGCTTCGACTGCGTGGCGCTGGTTTCGATATGCTTGCTTCGCTCGCTACTCAACCAACGCGCCACTCCGCTCAGCGCGAAATGGGAGCGGAGAAAGAATCATCATGCCAGTAAAAATTCCTTCCACACTTCCGGCGCGCGCCGTGCTTGAAAGCGAAAACATTTTCGTAATGGGCGAAGAGCGCGCCGCGCATCAAGATATTCGTTCCCTAAAAGTTGCGATCCTGAATCTCATGCCCACCAAGATCGCAACCGAAACCCAATTGCTTCGTTTGTTGGGAAATTCTCCTTTGCAAGTGGATATCACCCTGGTTCACACCGCCACGCATGCTTCAAAAAATACGGATGCCGAGCATTTGCTCAATCATTATGTCACCTTCGATGAAATCCGTTCCGGAAAATTCGACGGCCTGATTATCACCGGCGCGCCGGTCGAGCAGATGCCGTTCGAGGACGTCGATTATTGGGATGAATTGACAACGATCATGGATTGGGCGGAAGCGAACGTCGAGTCGACGTTGTATATTTGTTGGGGCGCGCAAGCAGGGCTGTTTCATCGTTATGGAATTCCGAAATATGACCTGCCGCGCAAAATGTTCGGCGTATTCGAGCACCGCGTCCTTGCCTCGACCGAGAGCTTGTTACGCGGCTTCGATGACTTTTTCTACGCCCCACATTCGCGGCACACCGAGATTCGCCGCGCGGACCTCGAGAAAGTGAACGAGCTACAAATTCTCGCTGAATCGGATCAAGCCGGAGTTTATATCGTCGCCACAAAAGATGGACGCCATATCTTCGTGACCGGTCATTCGGAATACGATCCGCTCACGCTCAAATCGGAATACGACCGCGACATCAATAAAGGCTTGCCGATTCATGTTCCGGTTAATTATTATCCGAATGATGATCCGACTCGTCGGCCCCAAGTGCGTTGGCGCGGACACTCCAATTTATTGTTTTCGAATTGGTTGAATTATTATGTATATCAGGTCACGCCCTATGACCCGAAAGATATTCCAGGCGGTTCAACGCGGACTAATTTCTAATAGAGATGATCTTTCCACTCTGCGCCGATTCAAGCAAAGAGACTATTGTCCCCACATTGCCTCGGCTATCGTCCAAACTCACGCGCGGCGGCTTGCCCAGCAAAATCGCGTCCGCCATGTCTTCCACTTCGCCACTATAAAGTTCCTGCCCTTTGATTTCAATCGGCGTGGTTTTGCCCTCGCGCGTCAAATAGATTTTTCCTTTTTTGCCGGGTTTGAACGGATCCGGAATGTTCAAGGTTCCTTCTGCTCCGATGAACTCGATGAAAGAAAGTTCCGGGG
>JBJKOR010000732.1:0-5505 GCA_046707185.1 Anaerolineales bacterium
TTAATCCTGCTGACGGACTCCTACAAGGTCCGGCGGACCACCTCGATAGAGTCCGGCGAGCCGCGTTCTTTTGCAGAGCAGCTGCGCGAGGTGGCTGGAAATGCCGCACTGTTCTTCGTCGGCATTCTGCTGGTTGCCTTGTATCTCAACCAGGGCTGGTCGAGTTTTCTGACCGACCTCCTGGTGGTTGTCGTGCTGTCCACAGCCGTCGCGGTGGGGGAGGAGATCACTGCGAAGGAAAAAAGTCCGGCGCTGCGGGTTGTGATGCACGTCTTGGCGTTTGTGGTGTCTGGCATGGTGGTCTTACCCGGCCTGCGGTTTGTCATGCTGGTGCATCCCCTCCTGTATTCCCTCGCATGGAGCATTCCGCTTTGCATTGCCATGTCGGTCCTGATCGTCCTGGTGAACTATGTACCGTTTTTGAAACGATGAGCAAAAATGATCTTGTACATTGTGATCTTGGTTACGGCGTTGGCTGCCTTGACGATAGTGGTCATGCGAATACGCAACCCAATTATTACGCCGCCGCTGAAAAGCAAATTGGATGATGTGATACTTGAGTTTCAACATGCGACACATTCGATCTTCGAGAACGCCTTTTTTGACGAGCTATCTTCGTCCACCGGTTTGAGCGAGGATCAGCTTTTTGAATTGTTCGTTGTGCATCGCGTTCCATCGTTCGACGAATGCGTTCGTCTAGCTCCACTGCTGAAACAATCGGTGACTGCAACGCTTCGTGACGCGGGGCTTTTACCGCAAGGCGGAGAAGAGATTACCGCGGGCGATTTGAAACACGTTTTGAAAAAAGACGGTGACCTGCAACGATCGCTCAAAACCTACATCGGTGCAGGCCGATGGAAAGTACTCTTGGAATAGCGAACTATCTGGCTATTTCAGCGCAAAAGAGCGCGTTTTGATAAACTCTGGCGTCAGTCAGAGCAAGAATCACGTAAGGAGTTACGATGAAACAAAATTGGATGTGGGGGATGACTATGAAAACCTTCAAGATCATTCTGCTTGTTCTGCTCGTTGCGGCAGGCTTGGCTTGGATCGGCTTCAACGCGACAGGCATCATGTCTCTGTACACGTTCCAGCGCGAAAGCATTCGCCTGCGGAACGCTGCACCGTCAACAAGTGATTCGCCTTCGCCTGTCTCGGATAATTTTTCCAACGGCTTGTCCTCGGACTTTTGGGACTTCACGCTCATCAACGGCGCGGGGCAGGTCTCGCACGATCCGTTCTTCCACGCGGCGGGATACATCGTTCAGGATGGGATATTGACTATCACGCATACAAACGACCCGGACTTCGATCACGAGAACTCGAACATGTGGAGTACGCCCGCGGCGGGGCAATATAACAACGTTGCCATGATTGGCGCCAGTGGTTTTCAGCCGCGTCGGGGCGTGGACATCACGGCGCGCTTCGGGATGCGTGCTGGCGATCCTTTCTACGGATCGGCAGGAGTGATCTTCCAGCCAGTCGGGACGCTTGGCAAGGATGGGGTCTTCGTCAAGCCATTCGACCAGGCGGGCATCGCCGTGATCGGACCCGAGTCCATGATGCTGGGTTACTACGGCGGCATGTTCGCTTACACTGCGCTGGATTGGGTTCCGGGGGGCGTTGAGCATCTGCAAGCCTTGGATCATATCTGGCACGATTACGAGATCCGTCTGCATTGGGATTCAGCAACAAAGTGGACCGAGATCGTTTCGGTGGACGGGAAAGAGTCTGCCGAGATTGCGATCCCGCCCCTTGGTCCCGTCCAGATACAGGTCTGGTCCGATAACTATCGCATTGTCCTGCCTGCGCGCCGCTGGTGGGAGGTTTTCCCGGCGGCCAGACTTGGATATCAAAACGGCGGTGACAAAACGTTTTCCCTGCGTAACATTCAAGTCGCCGAAGATCCCGCGATAAGCGGGGGAGAAATTCAATGATTCGAAAATTGAAGACCCCGCAATTAGCGGGAATGAAAAGGTTTTTTTCGGTCCCGGACACGTTCGACCCGGACGACCTGCGGATGAGGCAAATCCTCAACATTGTCCTGATCACACTCACGCTGCTTGCCTTCCTGGCGATAGTGTTTCTATTCATCCCCAGTTTTGGTTTTAGCTCGCCGCAGACTCTCCTGTCGAACTCTAACGCGGAATATGTTCTGAAACCAAGCCTGCTGGGGATGCTCATTTTTACAGGACTATTTTTTCTGAATCGCTGGAAGCGCGCGCCGCGCAACGTGGCTGGGGCATTGCTTGTTCTGTTGATGACCTTCATGATCATGATCTCTGATGATCCCGTGCAGCTGGTCAATGGGCGGACGCTGATGTTCTGGATGATCCCGATCATTCTCACGGTGATCGTCCTGCCGCCGGTGTTTGTGTACGTCACGGATGTGGTCATTGCAATAATAATCATCGCACTTACCTCGGTTGCCTACAGCGGTCAACCGCTTGGGAACAACCTCAACATTTACGCCATTGGCGGCCTCTTGGTGCTCTCGATCATGGCCTGGCTGGGCATGGAGATCGCGAACCGCTCCATCCGTGCCGCGCGTACCGAAGCCAAGAAAAACGCCGCGATCCTGGACGGTGTGGCGGATGGGGTGGTGGTGGTGGGTCTGGACGGTAGGATGATCAGCGCCAATCCGGTGGCGGAACAGTTGACCAACGGAGAACTCCGTTCCCTGCTCGGTCAAGAGCAGGCGAATATTGGAGGACGGTACCTCCAACTGAACTGGAGCGCCGTGCCGGGCGTGGGTCAGGTTGCCATCGTGCGCGACATTTCCCGGCAGGTCGAGATCGAGCGCGCCAAGGATGCCGTGCTTGCGATCGTCAGTCACGAGATGCGGACTCCGCTGGCTGCCATCAGCGGATTTGCAGAATTGATGATCCGCACGTCCGAATTGTCCTCGGCTCAAAGAATGGCGCGGCGTATCTCCGAGAACACGGGGCGGCTGTTGAGGCTTATCGACAATCTTCTCGATCAGGCGCAGATCGAAGCTGGTGCGCTGCAACTGCGCCACGACCCCTACTCGCCCGCGTTACTGGCGCACAGCGTCGAGAAACTGTTTTCCGAGACCGCGCGCGGCAAAGGCGTTATGTTGACTGCCATGTCGGAGGGCTTGCCTCAGAGAATGTTCGGGGATGTAGATCGTCTGCAACAAATCCTGGTGAACCTGGTTGGCAACGCCATCAAGTTCACAGACAAAGGCGGCAGGGTGGACGTTTCGCTGTTTGCTTCTTCGGACAGCCGGTGGCAGATCGTGGTTCGTGATACTGGAATTGGCATCCCACCTGAACGATTGCCGGACATTTTTGAACCATTCCGGCGTTCGTCGGACTATGCCACCCGCCAGCATCAGGGGGCGGGGCTGGGACTCTCGATTGTCAAGCAATTGTCCCGCCTGATGAATGGGGATGTAGCAGTGACCAGCATGCCTGGCGAAGGTTCGACGTTCACCGTGATATTACCGATGGAGGCCGAGAAGCAATGAAAAAAGTTTTTGTCGTTGAGGATGACGTTGACATGGCGGAAATATTCACAACGTACTTGGGCAGGATTGGATATTGGGTGGTCGAGATACATACCGGTACGGAGGCATGTAGCAGGCTTATCGATCACCAGGAAATTCCCGATGCGATCCTGCTCGATATGCACCTGCCCGGTGTGACTGGCGATGAGATTTATGCGCTGATGAAAAATCTTGGCATGGCGAATCGGGTCCTGGTTTGCAGTGCGGACGTCAGGCTCGTCAACCGCTATAAAGCGACCGGCGCGATGGCTCTTGCAAAACCTGTGAAGTTGTCTCAGTTGGCGGACATGATGCAAAGCATCACTGGAGGAAAATAATGCTTGTGATGATTGTGGAAGATGATGCCGACATGAGCGAACTCATGCGGTACATAGTGAGTGGGATGGGCTTGCAGACCGAGCAGTTTTATGACGGGACTTCCGCCATTCGACGGCTGACGAATCTAAGAAAGGAGAAGCCCAGCTTGATGATTCTCGATCTCCACCTGCCGGGCGTTAGCGGCTGGGATATTTTCGACGCTGCTTGGAAGCTGGGTATTTTGGTTGCTGTTGTGACCGCGGATGTTGTGGCTGCCCGCAAATTCGTTGACCGCGCGGACGCGGTCTTCACAAAACCGTGGAACACGATGGAGTTTATGGCCAAACTCACAAGTTTAATTGCTCGAGCCGAAGTCAGTGGGGAGGAGCAAGAAGGACGCGAATGACTTCTCCGGGTTATTCGCCGTATGCAGTCGCACGCTTCGATGGTTTTCTGGTTTTTTCGGACATCCAGGTGGGGATGGTAAAGACGGGGATCACGCGTTCGCCCGCCGTGAAGTTCGGCGTGGTGGCCGGGCACCAAAGGCATCCGGTGTATGCGTTGGACCATCTGGCGCTGATTGTGTACTCATATTGCCTTGCCGCTCGAGAAATGAAACTTGATAAAGCACAATTGCAAGTGAGTATTACCGCGTCGTGGATTTCAACCGAGCAATACTCGAACCTGATCGCCGTCAACATCGAGTGGCATACCGCCATGAGCATGCGGCCCGTGTCCCAAAGGATGCTGGCCGGTCTAGATGGTCGATGGCCGGTGAACGAGATTACATTTCCGGGACAGCGGCAGAACAGCCGTGTATAGTAGGCGTACCCGCCGGGCGTTCGGCATACCGCCTCACGCCCCTGCTGTTGACGTATCCGCCGTCCTGCAAGGGCGTGGGCGGATCGCCGCTTTCAGCCTATTGGCTGTTGTGGGTTACCGCGAGCGAAGCCGCTGCGTGGATCCGGACTCGCTATTTTCAGCGAGTCTGGCGGCGTCGCATGGCGCCAGCCGGAGACGGCCTACTGGCCAGCTACCGCATAATCTGATGACAATTTCAAAAAATGTCATCAATGGAGCTAAAAATGTCATCAATTTTCAAGGAGTCGAAGCCATGAAACGCCTGCCTTATCCTTACCGGATGGAGCAGGGGAGGATCGTGCTTGGGTTCAGGAAGCGCAAGGCGATTCGCGCCGCGTTCGAGGTCTTGCGCGTGCTGGGCGGCTACAAGGAGGCCGCGCGCGTGTTCAACGCGCAGGGATTCCAAACCTATCATGGCGCGCAGTGGACGAGGCAGTCTGCGCGCATGTTTTGCCGGAACCCGATTCATGCAGGCTTTTGGCGAAGTAGAGATGGCTGGGCGCGCATGGAAAATTTTCCCGATCCGCCTGTTACGCTCGACGAATTTTTGGCTGCCAACGATGGGTGGGCATGCAGGGAGGATTTTCCTGATCCGCATCTTTCGCACGAAGAGTTGGAAGATATGCTTCGGTTGGCAAGACGGCGATCTGAATGATCCTCCTGCGCCGGATCGTCCCCTCGAAGCGCGTTTATCGTTGGTACTCTGTGCATGTTCAAGAGACCCTGCTTGATCCGTGTGCGGTGGTTTGCGCGTGGGGGAGCCTGCGGACGGACTATGTGCGTTTCCGCATGATCGCGTGTAAAAATCGTGCGGAGGC
>JBJKOR010000733.1:0-4065 GCA_046707185.1 Anaerolineales bacterium
GCCAGCATCGACTCGATTTCATCATCGGATGGCGGCTCGACCTTGATTGCCGCATCGGCGCGGCGCGCGGCCGCGGCTTGTTCGATGCGTCGCTCCACTTCATCATCGCTGATGGGCTGCGCCTGGACAGCATCGAGCTTGCGCAATATGTCCGCGCCTTTTTGCAAAAGTTCACTGCGCTGGGACGGATAATCGTCTTCGGGAATCTTGCCGAGTTTGAAATCGAAGTCGAGTTCCTGCAGCGAATTGACGACGCGGTCACGTTCGGCCAGCAGGGAGGAGACCTCGCTGGATTCTCTCTTTGGACTGCGGCTCGAAGTTTCGAAGATCAACGGCGCAGCCAAATATAAGCCTACGCCCAACAACAAAGCGATCAGCAAAAGAATTGCACTGAGATTCACAGGCGCTCCTACTTCAACAAGGGATTGATAATGTTCTTGATGTCATCCACCGAAGTAAACGGCCCAATTTGAGCATAGCGGAGCACGCCTTGTTGGTCGATGAAATATGTTTCGGGCACGCCCTTGATGCGGAAGATTTGCGAGACGCGCGTGCCGAGGTCGGGGCCATTGGCGAATGTGATATTGAACTTCGCCAGATAAGACCGCGCTTCCGGTTCGGTATCTACATAATCCGCGCCGACAAATACCACGCGGCCATCATTTTTATAGAATTCCCAGGCTTGTTCCAAATCGCTGGCTTCCTGCTCGCATGGTTTGCACCACGAAGCCCAGAAATTGACCATCACCACTTTACCCCGAAAAGCGGAAAGTTGGAATTGGGTTTGCCCATTGGTCAGATCATAACCGCTGAAAAGTGGTATGGTGAAATTGGTAACCTTGTCGCCAGGCCCGATCTGGCCTTGTTGTTTGTGATTCAATTCGACGGCAACGATCACGAGCAAGCCGAGCAAAGAAACCCAAACAATGATTTGCACCCATAAGGGGACGCTGCGGCGTGGGGTGCTGGTTTTACTTTCTGTCATTTCATTCTCCGTCAATAATCTTGCTGAAAGCGAGATCGAAAATTATTTCCTGTTCTTTAACTCTTCCTCCAAACGCGCGACATATTCATCCGATTCCGCATCCGCGCCGGGCTTTGGGGCGGTAGAGCCGGATGCAGGTTTGGTCCACATCTTGAGCGCGCGGAAGAGGATGAACGCGCCGATCAAGATGATCAGCGGCGGCAGGACGTAGACCAGCCAATTGATCCCGGTTCGAGGCGGGACGGCCAGCACGCGTGCGCCGTATTGCTGGACGAAATATTGTTTGATTTGGTCTTCCGTCCAACCCTGCGATAGCTGCTGGCGAATCAGATTGCGCCATTGGCGGCAGGCTTCGGTAGGGCAGACATCCAGCGGCGTGTCTTCGCATACGGGACAATACAATTGGTGAGCTACATGATTTACTTCATCATCGGACGGCGTGGGCGCGGGCTGTTGGGCACTAGCGCGTTGATATGATTGATTCGCAAATAGAATACCCAACGCAACCGCAATCAAAATGTAGAACGCAAAACGCAATCGCGTTTTGGTCCCTGATGCTTTGCCGTCTTTCGAATTTTTTGTTTGCGTTTTGTGCATTGCGCTTTCCTTAATCCGCTGCGCTGCTTTGTTTGCTATCTGCCTGCTGGGCATGGTGTGCGCGCACCAGAACGCGTTCCGGATCACGATCAGGCCAGGCCGCAATGATAATGCCGAATAGGAAGACGAACGCGCCCAGCCATAACCAGTTCACCAACGGGTTGACAAAGATTTTGAACGTCGCGCCATTGGCGGATGTCGGCTGCCAATCCACCAGGATGATATAAAGATCGTCCTTGAGGGTGGAGCGTTCTCCCGGGATGGTCATATTTTGCTGCTGGGCCGGATAGTAATCGAGGCGCGGGAACAAATCGCCCAAATAGTGTGCACCTTGATATATGCTGACCACCGCGCGAGTAACCTGTTGTCCATCCGGACCGGGGAACCGCGCAATCGAATCGTATTTGACGGTATAGCCGCCCAGCGACAGAGAATTGTTCGTGGAAATTGTGCCCTGGGTTTGCACCTGGAACATGTTGATGCCGAGGATGCCAATCGCCATCATCATCATGCTGATATGGACGAAGTACCCGCCATACCGTCTGCGGTCGCGGCCCACCAAGCGCCAGAAAGCGGTAAGGATATTTTCGTTTTGGGCCTTCATGCGTGCAAACGTGGCGCGCCAAAATTCCTGGAGGGTCACAAACAACACCAAAGCGATGAGAAAGAATCCGGTCAACGCAATGGCGTTATTGGTATAGGTGAAGAACGAGTACACTGTGATAATGAGCGCCGCAACTGCTGATTTCCAAATCGCGCGCCCCAGCGTTTTGAAACTGGAATGTCCCCAAGCGGAGAGCGGAGCCACACCCATCAACAGCATCAACGCGGCAAAGAGCGGGGCAACGGCCGTTTGATAAAATGGCGGTCCAACCGTGACGGTCTGTCCCGTAACGAATTGGGAAATGATCGGGAAGACCACGCCCCAGAAACAAATCACCAATACGCTGATGAATAGCAGGTTGTTGAGAAGGAAAAGCGCTTCGCGCGAGAGCATGGACTTCATCTCTGTTTCGCCGCGCAACTCCGGCCAGCGATAAATCAGCAACGCGATCGAGATGACGAAAGTCGCGCCGATGAACACAAAGAAGACCGGGCCGATATTACTTTGGGCGAAGGCATGGACGGAAGAGAGCACGCCGGTTCGGGTTAGGAATGTGCCGAAGATCACCAGCGAATAGGTCAGGATGATCAAGAGCATGTTCCATTGTTTGAGCATTCCGCGTTTTTCCTGGATCATCACGGAATGCAGGAAGGCGGTGCCGGTCAACCACGGCATCAATGCCGCGATCTCCACCGGGTCCCAGCCCCAGAAGCCGCCCCAGCCCAGCACATCGTAAGCCCAACGACTGCCCAGCACGAGACCGCAGGAAAGGAATAACCAGGCCCACAACGTCCAGCGGCGCGTGATTCGAGTCCAGCGATCATCAGTGCGGCCTGTGATCAAGGCTGCGATGGCAAACGCAAAGGGAATGACAAAGGATACGAATCCAAGATACAACATCGGCGGATGGATGATCATTCCGGGGTGGCGTAATAGCGGATTCAGGCCATTGCCATCTTGTGGAAAGAACAAGCTGGCCCCGGCAACCGGAGGCAACATGCTGGTAATGGGATTCCCCAGTGCATCAGAAACGATCTTGCCTCCGCTGCTCCAATACAATCCAAACGGATTCTGATAAAAGACAACCAGGCCGAGGAAGAATGCCGTCGTGATAGAGGTTACCACAATAACCCACGGCAAAAACTCGCGGTCACGATTCCATTTGCGGAGGGTGACCAGCGAAGCAAACGCTGCCATCAGCCATGACCAAAAGACAAGCGAGCCAGATTGTCCGCCCCACAACGCGGTAACCTTGAGATAGGTCGGCATATCACGGCTCGTAACCTCGTAAACGAATGAGACTTCAAAATGATTCGTGATCAGTAAATAAATCAACGAGGCCGCGGAGAGAGAGATCAACGGCCATAGCAGCAACATGGCGCGGCGCGCCGACTCGACCCAGGCGGCCGACTTTGTTCGTTCGCCATAGATGGCCGCGCCTGCACTGTAGAGCGCGATCAGAAACGAGATGACAATTACTCCGTAACCGAAATCAGCAACCATAAAACTCCTTATTATTATGAAAATAAGACCTGACGGTTTAACCCCGTCAGGTCTTGTTCGTTTCAACCGGCCTGGTTAGGCACCGCGTCTTGATATTTGGTTGGGCATTTGAGCAACAGTTCCTCGGCGTGAAAAACGCCGCTCGAATCGAGATGACCGGTCATGATCGCTTGCGCTTCATTCTTCAGGAGGTCCGGCTTTGGGCCATTATAAATAATTTTGAGCCGCGCCCGGCTCGGGTCGATGACTGCCGCGTGCAAAACGGCGGCCAGACCGCCTTCCGCGTCCACCGTCTTTTGATCGCCCGGAACTTGGGCAACGTCGAAGGTTAATGTAAGTGTATTCGCATCGTTCTGAATCGTATCTCCAACGACTG
>JBJKOR010000734.1:0-3630 GCA_046707185.1 Anaerolineales bacterium
CCCTCTCCCTGCCTCCCCCATTTTCATCGAAAATGGGGGAGGCGGCGCGTAGCGCCGGAGGGGGTAGGTCTGATTCTTATTTTTCGGCGCGCAAGGCTTCGATTGGCTGCATTCGGGAAGCCATCACTGCCGGATAAAGCCCGGCCAGCATCGTGACAATAAAACTCGCGATGGTCAGGTTGATCGTATCGCTCCATGTAAACCTGGCGAAGATCGTGTTCGTGATCAAGATGCCTGTGATGCCCATGTTTCCGATATAGAATCCTTTGATGTTGAAAAGATAGACGGATAATAAGCCAAGCAAGATTCCCATGATCGCACCGCCGATTGCGAGCAAAAACGATTCGGAAAGGAATAGTGCCATGATGCGGCCCCCACGCATACCAATCGCGGACAAAATCCCGATCTCGCGTGTCCGTTCGTACACGGACATGATCAAGGTATTGATGATCACCGAGGCGGTGATGGCAAGTATGATCAAGTAGAAGATCGCGATATAGCTATTTGCGGTTGATTCCCATTCCACGATCAGTGCATTCAAATCTGTCCACGTTAATACTTTCAAGCCCGATACATGCAATGCATTCACCACGCTATTCGTATCTGAAGTGTTTTTTAGCAAGACGAAGATCGTGCTGGCGTGATTCTCAGTTTGCGTAATGGCTTGGGCTTTTGCGAGCGGCATCAAGATGGTGGTGTTGTCGAAACCATAGGTGTTCGTGGTATAGATTCCTCGAACGACAAATGTCTGTTCAGCGACCGATCCATTGGAAGTGTTGATGGAGAGATCGATCGAATCGCCTGCCTTCAAATGCAATCTGTTTGCGATGGGTTGACCGACCAATATCCCTTCGCGATCATCGGCCGTGAGATAACTGCCGCTGACAACCCCTTCACGATACGGATCATTCGCCGCCGATTGCGGATCGATGCCATAGATGCTTACTCCCGTCGATTCATTTCCCGTTGAAATGAATCCGCTTGCAAATAAGCGCGGTGTGGCGGCTTTTACTTGACTCATCGTTCCAATTTGGTTCGCGATTTGATCCGGGTTGGCAACCAAATCAGCCCACTTTAGACTTGATTTATTTTCATCATAGGATGGCATTCGCAATTGGATGTGTCCGCTTTGCAGACGGATGGCTTGTTCGATGGCGCCGCCAATTTCGCCTTGGACCACGGCTGCCATCAAGATCAACAAAGCGAGTCCAATGCCTACCGCCAGCGCAGAGAAGAAACTTCGCCGCCGGTTGCGTCCGAGATCGCGGAAAGCCATTTTGAATAATTGTGTCATAGTTTTGCTCCAGACCTGACAGATTTCTAAAAACCTGTCAGGTCTCTTTCTCTAAACAAAATGCAGCGCCTCGGCAGGTTCGCGGCGGCCCGCTTCGATGGCGGGAATGACCGCTGCCAGCGCAGAGATGATCGCGATGGTGGAAGCGCGCATCAATATTTTCTCCAGGCCCCAGGTGGGATACACCTTGTTCTTCACAAGCGCCATGTAACTGGCTGCCTGGGTTAAGGAGCCGAAGTCCAATCCGACACGCATCAAATAGGCATTTAACGCCAGTCCCAAGACAATGCCTGCCGCCACGCCAACCAAACCAATCATGATCCCTTCGAGGATAAATAATAATGAGATTTGATTCGGCTTCATTCCCATGGCGCCCATTACACCAATCTCACGCGTTCGTTCATAAACCGCCATAATGAGCAGGTTGAGAATTCCAACGCCCGCGATGGCGATGATGATGACGCTAAAGACGTTCATCACGCCGCCTTTGGTGTTGATGGCCGAGGCAAGGTCGGGATAGTTTGCTTCGAAGGATTCGATCTCGTATCCGGGCAGATTCGGTTTCATCGAATTGATTACCGCACCTTCCTCGCCGAGATGTTTGAGAAAGATTGCCACTTCTGTGGATTGACCGTTCAGATCATACAGCGTTTGAGCTTCACCTAGGGAGATGTAGATGGTTTGTTTTTCGATATCCGGCATGCCCAAATCAAAGATGCCAACCACCGTCATCGTGCGCTGACGCATCTGATGATGCTGCGAACGGCCGACCAGCGTAATGCGGTCTCCCACTTTGACGCCCATCTCATCTGCAAGGCCCTTGCCGATCAGAATATTATCCGCATCGCTGCTCGTGAGGTTGCGTCCTTCCGTAACGTTCTGGCCGATGATGTTCACGCTCATTTCTTTTTCCGGCTCGACGCCTGTAATACCAACTGAGAATGCGCCTTCCTGGTTGGAAACGATGCCGCCGGTGTTGATTCGTTGCGTCGCGGCCAACACGTTCGGATTTGCTTCTGCGGCTTTGATGACTGCTTGCGGATCTGCCAGCGGTAAGAGCGGAGTCGAATCGGCTTGAGCGCGATAGCCCGCCGCATGAACTTGAATGTTGCCGCCCAATACTTTCACTGCATTGCTGTAGATCGCGTCGGTGAAACCGGCCACCAAGCCATCATAGAACATCATCAAGGCCAGCGTCAAAGACATGGCAAGCACGATGATGATGGTGCGGCGTTTATGCCGCCAAATGTTGCGCCATGCGAGGCGCAGGTACAGTAGCATTTTTTCTCCTTTAGTCGATCCAGACTCGAATCGAATCGTCGTCCATTAACTGTATGGAACCGGGTGCCGCCCCCAGGATACGTTCCAGCGCATCGGTATAAGCTGCAACGGCTTTCTGCATAATGTGGAATCTTTCTTCTGCACTCAAATGAATCTTTCCGGCTTCGTATCCTAAAATAACTTCGCTGAATTTATTCCCTAGTCCCAAAATGAGATATAGACTGATCTCGGTAGCTTGTTCAGGAAAGGCAGTGGATAACGTTCCCTCTTGAATTCCCTGTTCAACAACTCGTGAGAAGTGAGGGGATACTTCTTGAAGCAT
Source organism: Anaerolineales bacterium (assembly GCA_046707185.1). GTDB lineage: Bacteria > Chloroflexota > Anaerolineae > Anaerolineales > Villigracilaceae > Fen-1038. Next base: position 2,898 of record JBJKOR010000734.1, read on the forward strand.
TTTGTCGAACAGTTTTTGGCGGGTGATGGCGTTTTCGTCTGCATACCAGCTGCGCATGAGCGCCAAAAGATAATCCTTTTGTGCGGCTTTCCACTGGACGGCATCGCTGAAGTACCGCTGCAATTTTTCCAAAGCGGGCAGGGCAGGATCATTCAATAAAGGAAGAAGTTTTGTTTCAGCTTCATTGGCAAGTCGGTCGATCAACACTTCCAGCAATGTAGGCTTTGAGTCGAAGTAATGATAGAAGGCTCCCTTCGAGATTTTCATCTGATCCAGAATATCCTGGATGGACATCTGCTCATATCCCTTGGTGTAAACCAATTTCCGAGCCGCATCAAGAATCTCATTGCGTCGGGCAGCGTAATCAACTTCTTTAACTACTCTAGGCATTTCTTTCCTTTTTAATAAACCGACCGACGGTTTATTATTGTGGATGATATACCATTTACCTGTTTTGGTCAATAACAAAATAAGTGAAATGTGTCAAGAAAGCGTCAAGAATCTGAAATTGCCTTCACAGATTACGCTTCTTTCCCCGATTTGGCTGGTTGGGGTTTAAACGCGCCGAATCTCTTCCAAATCATTTTCAATATCAATCCCGTGCGCCAAAAAGCAACCGCGACCATTCCATGTGCCAGCACAGCAAAAAATGGCGGGGTTTGATAGGTATAGTAGGTCCAGCATTCGCGTGTGGTTCCCCATAGTTCCAGAAAATATCCGAGGCCCGCACCCG
>JBJKOR010000735.1:0-1929 GCA_046707185.1 Anaerolineales bacterium
TCGATCATCAAAACCGAACCCTTCAAGCTGGCTTGCGATATGTAGTTATTAATATCGGCCAATTCCTGTTGGGTTACCTGTTGGCTGGGCAGGCCCATGGTCAAGTCGCTGGCAGCGCCGCGCGGAAGCGGCGTAAAGGAATAGAGCGGCAAAGCAATCATCAGACACAAAGCCGCTTGAACCCAGCCTGGCCAGGAGAAGATCGAGGGATCATTGGATCGAGCCCAATGGTAGACGCCGAGCGTGAAGACCAGCAGCAGCGTCATCAAATACATATCGAGATTGTGGAGATCGCCTCCGCCGCCGATCTTGGTGCTGACCACGAGGCCGCCGATGAAGAAGATTCCCAGCCCAAACCAAATTGCCAGCAACTGGAGCCAATCCAGTTTCCAGCGCCGGGAAGCCATCCACCAAATCAAAATGATGATCAATGGTCCGCTGTAAAGAATGGCTGTCAATAAAACACCGAGCGGAAGCGTTGGGTTGGGGAGCAGGCGATACCACAATAAAGGTTGATTGTTGATCAAATTCGATCCGCCGCCAAAGTTGGGACGAGATATAAAAACTGTGGCGAGACCCGGCAGAAAACTGATCAGCGCCAGGAAAAAGACCGGGAGGACGCGGCGGATAAATGGTCCGCGGCGATGCGGATAATATAAAAGCAGCTCGATCAAAATTCCCCAACCCGCGGTAACCGGCAGCCAAGTCCAGCGGCTGAGTCCCACATAAAAACTGGCAACTGCAAGCGAAAGACCGCGTACAAGCAACGAAGGCGAAAACATGAAGGCAAACACGATCATGGCCGCCAACAGAAATGGTGTGTGGAGAGGCGCATCCAGAATCAAGAACAACGTCATCCAGAGGATGAAGCCGAGACGAAAATAAAGATTTGGAATCTTGCGCGCCAGAGTCCATGTCACCAAAACCGGCGGAATAACCAGCAGCAGTGCATTCCACAAGCGGAACAGTCCAATGGACAGCCCCGGAATTAGAAAGAATACTCCCGGCGGAAAATAAGCGCCCGGCGAATTATAGGGATTGAGAATGGTTCCGGAATAATTGTAAAGATGCTGGCCGAATAACAGCGAATCCTCCCAGAACCGGTCGCCTTCCGACCAACTCAAGGAGAACGGAAAATTGGTCACGGATGACAAGGTACCGATCAAAGCGGTTATCAATGCCAATGAAAAGGCGGCGATCAATACAGTTTTTATGGATACCAAATGTTCCTTATTTTTATCGAGTGCAGCGGCAAACAGGAATAATTCGACCAAGATAAAAGTGAAGCGCAGGCTTGGATTAACCGAGTAAACCCTGGCACCCGCCAGGATGTAAAAGAGAACGGGACCGCACAACGCAATGACGATCACAATCCAACGCGGCCAACCCATCCGGTCACGCCATGAGATGAGATTTTTTGTCCATCTTTGGTTAAGCGAGGAAAATAGAATCGCAACCAAAGCCAGAACAATGAAATAACCGAGCAACACTGCGAGGCGATAAACCCATGCTTGGGTGAAAAGAACTCTCCATTCTTGAACGATACGCGGATAGAGAAAGAGACTCGATGCAAAGATAAATTCTTCCCAGCCGTGGAAAAGCTGGCGGCGAGGCAAAACCAGCAAAACGATCCAGGCGGTAAGGCCAAAGGCAAAGACCAGTTGCAGCCACGGATTCGTCAGGACAATCTGCCAAGAGGAATAAAGATAGAACCAGACCACGGAGAGGAGAAGCGCGGCAACTGCCAGCCAGCGCGTCCAACTCAAACGCTCGAAGCGTCTCTCGATTCGCGGCAAGAGGGACGAGTCAAAAAAACAAAGGAAAAGCAGAATCAGGCCTAACGCCAGGAAAAGAACGTAGACGGCAGCGGTCAGCAAACCTCGCATCGAAAGCAGGCTGTTCCAATCCTGCTCGAGACGGAATATCGCC
>JBJKOR010000736.1:0-1779 GCA_046707185.1 Anaerolineales bacterium
TGGGATACGCAAGCCTGGGGCGAGAACCCGGCGGATTTTGGGAGGAAATAAAAATAGTTGTTGTATAATCCAAATATGTCTACATCGGCTGTTTTTCAAGTTCCTCCGATCAATAAGCGTAAGCGGATTCCAATGAGAACGATCCGCGCGCTTGCGAAACATATCGCGGAGAAATTTGATCCTGAGCAAATTATTCTTTTTGGTTCCCATGCGTATGGCAAACCGAACGCATGGAGCGATGTGGATTTGCTAGTGGTGATGGATATACCAAGGGAAAAAGAATTCGAAAAGTCACTTGATATTAGAGAGTCATTGCCAGCGTTAAATTTTGGTTTGGATGTTATCGTTCGTTCGCACAAGGATATTGAAAGGCGGAAGAAACTTGGCGACTGGTTTTTAGTTGACATCACAGAGAAGGGGAAAGTTCTCTATGAACGAAGTGACTAATGAATGGGTGACTAAAGCCGATAACGACTTTTATAGTGCGGACATCCTTCTTCATTCCGGGGATGTGCCTTTAATTGACACTGCTTGTTTTCATTGTCAGCAATGCGCCGAGAAATATCTCAAAGCATTTTTGACGGATCATTTGATCCGGTTTGAACGGACGCACGTGTTGATGGACTTGCTGGAGTTATGTGTTACCAAAGATAAAGATTTCAGAAAGATCGCAGACGACTTGAATAGTCTGGAAGGATATGCTGTTGCCGTTCGATATCCAGGCGCAATCGTTAAAGCGGAAACTGCTGAGAAAGCGTTCAAAGCAGCAACGAAGGTCCGTGTGTTCGTAAGAAGAAAACTCAAAGTCAAATAAAAGCCTGTGTTCAGCGAGAACCCCGCAGATTTTGGGAGGAAGTGAATTGGGGAAGATAAAAGTGAGCGGCATTTAGTGCCCACAGTTTCTATAAATCTTCTGGCTTTAAACCCGTTACTTTTGCTATCCTTGCCAACATTCGCGGTCCGATCTCATCATTATCGTGAAACGCAAAAACCACATCGGACCAGCCTGAGCGTTCAAGGACTTTATGCGAGCCTGTCTGCCTTTTGACGCGCCATCCGATATGTTGAAGTGCGCCGAGCAAACGTTTTGCTTTGACCGATTTCCAATCGCTCATGCGGCGGAGAAGGAGAACATCAAAGCAGGAATCGCCTCGCCGTTTTCGAGACGGTCAGCAATGACGCGTAAGGCCAACGCTTGTACCCGCGCTACAGCGTCATCTTTGTTTTTGCCATAGGTCAAGACACCTGGTAATTCCTTGACTTCTGCCAGCCAGCGTCCATCTTCTTCTTTTTCGTATTCGACGGTAAACTTCATCTCAGCCTGCCTTTCGACAGATTCATTATAGCAGAATTGCAGTGCTTTGATCTATAATATCCGTCGGAGATATGTTTGCATCTTGATAGAGGCTCAAATGAAATTCTCAAAATTCCTTCTGTGCTTTGTTGTTTTTCTTGCAGCTTGCAGTACTCGCGCAAGTATACCCACTCTGACTCCCTCTCCAACTTTATCACCTACCGCTGCCAGCATTCCTGAAACCCCCAGTGTGATTCTCGCCGCTACGCCAACCGTGACACTGAAAGGGACGGCGGCTCAAAATCATGGGGAGACTGCTACACCGCCGTCGGCGATTGAGGGGATGACGTGGGCTGACCTAGGACTGAATTTGTTGAAACCACTTGATTCGCAGGTGGTTACTGCAACGGAGCAGGGAGTGAAGGTAGTAGGAGCAATCCCCGTAGATCAATCTGCGGATCATATCGTTGGTGGAACTGAAGTGC
>JBJKOR010000737.1:0-7164 GCA_046707185.1 Anaerolineales bacterium
CAAACTCACCTCACGCAAAGCGGGACATCTCGAACCGTTCACACACGTCAAGCTTCAACTCGCAGCCGGACGCGATCTATTTATTGTCACGCAAGCCGATACTGTGGATGCTTATCTGCCGCTGAGCAAAGACTTGCTGTTGACGGGTCACGCTTCCTATGTCATCGAATTGCTGGATCGTTTTACGTATGAAGATAACCTGGAAAACCCGACTCTGTTTCGTTTGTTGACGGAGACAATGTCGCGCCTCGCCTCTTCATCCGACGCTTCGACTTCGCTCAGCGCGAGCCTGTGGCTGGCGATCCGTTATTATGAAATTCGTCTGCTCGATGAGCTGGGATTCCGCCCGCGGCTCTTCGAGTGCGCCAACTGCGGACGTGAGATTCAAGCGGAGAATCAGTTCTTCTCGTTCAGCGCGGGCGGCGTGATTTGTCCGACATGCGGAAAAGGCTTGCCAAATCTTTTCGATATTTCTCTCGATGCGCTCAAATATCTGCGTCATTTTCAGCGTTCAAGCTATACTGAAGCCTCGCGGGCGCGTCCAAGTCATGCAGTCCAAAAGGAAGTCGAGACGTTGATGCAAGGTTATTTCACTTATCTTCTGGAACGCGAACTGAATACGCCAGGCTTTTTGAAACAGGTGGGGTAGAAGCAAGATTAAAAAACCGAGACTTTAAATTCAAGATGGGTTTCTCGAGAACATAATAGCTTAAACTGGCTATCAGGATGGTGGCCAGCAATGCCGTCCAATATACTTCTGGTGAACCCGGACGATAATGCAGGGAGTAATTCTTGAACAAAACTGTCACGATTGCTATCGTGAAAAAATGGTAAACATATAACCCGTAAGAAATTTAGTCCGGACAACGCAGTAGATCAAAACGGCGAATAGATAATTCAGCAAGCTATTCCTTCTGCAAAAAACGCAGCTGATTCAGATTTTTGCCCGCCGCCATACGCCGCAACTTGATGACGCTGCATATACCAACTTACCAATTAGTATCTTTCTCGTATCCTAATTGTATAAGTAAATCTCCTGTATGCTCTTTGAAGAGCTTCTTATGCTCGGTAGTGAAATGCGTTTTCCAGTCTCCTGTTGCGCCCCTACGAAACGTTGGCGACCTTTTAGGATCAATATTGGCCTCCAACGCCCGGATGATTTGTTCACGCGAAAACGGCAAAGTGTCGATGCGATGAAGAAAATGGTCAACGATCTGTTGAAGTGCATCTTGGCGATGATGGATCAAATCTTCATAGCGCAAACTCAACACAAAAGGGTAGTCTGACCAACCAAGCAACCTATAATAGAGGGCATTAATACCAGAAAAGCAAAATCGTCCAAAGTCAACCCCGACAATCAAATGCCTAATACGCTCTTCCATGGGCAACGAATAGAACCTCGATTTCGCCTCAGGGGGCGCCTCTAGAAATCCACGATAAGCAAGGGCAACAATCACATCGCGAGGGTCGCGATAGAGGAAATAGGTTAGAAAATTCCTTGTGTCAACAGATCGAACCAGGACAGGATCCGAAGAAATGTGACATTTGACTACTTCCAAGGGGTGATATTTGCTTAAGGCATGAGCAACTCTCCCAACATCATAAGGAACGCCGGCCTGGTGATCATAAGCTTGCAGATAAAGAGCACGGGGAGAAAAAGGAGAGACGTGCGAGAAGCCAGTTAGAATTTGATCCAATAAATGCGTTCCACTTTTTACAACTGAGATTTGTAATATAAGAGGCCAACCATCCGTGGGCTCCGGCGGGGCTTTGAAGGTTAAACGGTGCCAACCTGCCTGAGCACGAATCAATGATGTACGGACTTGATTCGCTGAGTCGGGCGGCAAGGATTGCAACAGCCTTCTGAAAAGTCGTAAAAGCCCTCTATTATTCAACGCTTGTTTTCTCCAGATCGGCCGCGTGAGAGCCATTTACCTGTTCACAAATTTTCTTTGTCAACACAGAAATATTTGGCTCTTCCATTATGCTGACATGGTCGCCAGGCACATCCAAGTACTTTATGTCGGCTGTAGTAAAACGCTCCCATCCTTTGACGGGATCGTCCAACCTATAACGCTGCACGCCCATGGCCTTAAAGATAATCAAATCAAAGCCATATGGCTTGGGATGATGTTGACTGCCTACAAAAAACGACCGCACATAAGAGGCTTCCCGTATAGGAAACATGTTGATAACCGGAATCCGTTTTTTCTGCAAGATTCTCCGCCGTGTCCATCCCAGCTTCAATATGGTAAGTGAGGACCAAACAAAGACATTTCTTCCCAAATCCTTCAAGGAGCGCGAAAAACCCAAAGGAGGTATGTTCCGCAGAAAAAGCCGGATCGATTGATATAAAGTTGTTGACGGCGTATTCGGGGGCACGCCATCGAGCACGCCCACCCAGCATACCTTCCCACCAAGACGCGCCAGTTCGGGCCCGGTTTCGCAGGCAATCATTCCACCACCGGAATGTCCTACCAAATAATAGGGCCCCTGCGGAAAGAATTGCCTGATTTCGCGTGCGTAGATCTTTGCCAATTCATCGATCAAGATGACTTCATCTTTAGACACGTGGGGAGTTGCCAGAAGATAAAGAGGCTGATCGTTATCCAAATACTTGGACATACCACGTACAAATAGATCAACACCAAAGCCGGATGGGATCCAAAAAATGGGGGGATTACTACCGGATGATTTCACGGGCATAACTGATGACTTTTTCTGGGACTGGTCAGCTTGTATCAAATGGGACAATGTCCGTATGGTGGGACACTGCAGAAGCACCGTGGATGGGAATTGCCGCGCAAACTCACGTTCGATGTACAAGAAGAGAGAAATGGCCAACAGAGAATCACCCCCAAGTTCAAAGAAATTATCGTTGACGCCAATCTTTTCCAAACGGAAAGCTTTCTTCCAAATATGAACAAGCCGCTCCTCTACATCATTGAGGGGAAGATCCTCCTGACGCAATTCTCCCCGTTCAGGGAGGTCTGGCAGGGCACGCCGGTCAACCTTTCCATTTATGTTGAGCGGAAAGGTTTCCAGGAAGATAATAAAAAGAGGAACCATATAATCTGGCAGCGTCTTTGCCAAATCCACCCGAAACTCCTGCACGGATACTTGAGCAGCGGGCTTCAGAACAACATAAGCCACCAGCTGTTTGGTGTGAGATTCATGCTTTGAGGTTCGTGCCAGAACCACGGCATCTTCCACATAGGGAAGTTGAAGGCAGGCAATTTCAATCTCGGATAATTCAACGCTATAACCACGCACCTTGACAAAGCTATCATCCCGGCCAAGAAATTCCAAGGCGCCTGTTCGGTTAAAACGGCCAAAATCACCGCTGCGAAATATTCTGGATTGAGGATCAGACGGATCAATCTGGAATCTCTTGGCTGTCAACACAGGCTGGTTTAAATAACCCGGCGACAAATCCCGACTTATCAACGTTATTTCACCGCGCTCACCTTCCGCTACTGGCTGACCATCCTCATCCAAAAGGAGAATCTTCTTTCCGGGCCAGGGATAACCGACCGGCATAAATTCTCCCTCGAACGAGACTTTATGATCGACATAATAACGTGCAATCCCCCCGGCCTCTGTGGAATAGAATAAATTTGCAAAAACACAATCGGAAAGCGTGGAGGATCGAAATAGATTCACATCATCGGTGCGGATGAACTGCCCGCCTATTCCAACCAACCGCAGTTCGGGAAAAACTGTACCCGCTGGAATTTCCGAGAATACAGTATGAAATAAGGGCTGGGGCGAACGGAAGATGGTAATCTTTTGCTCCCCCAACCAATCAACAATTCCTCCAGCATGATTGACATCGTACAGACAGGCTGCCGCTCCTGCAAACAAGGCGTCGTAAAGGGTGGAACGGGAGAGGCCCAAACTGATTGAACCGAAGTTCGAAATCCGATCTGAAGGGGAAACAAACCACTCATTTATTTCCGTAACATTTGTAACTGCAATATTGCGCTGAGTGAGAATCACTCCTTTGGGTTCCCCCGTTGAACCTGATGTATACAATACTAATGCGGGGTCGTCTGGATCAATCTGAATCCCCAGATTATCTGAACCGGAAGAGAACGCCACCTCGTCGAGATTGATTAGCTTGGCGCTTCCTTCGCCTCGGACAGCCAACTCCGCACTGGCAAAGTTTTCGCGATCGACTATCAGCAAACAGCACTCTGAGTTCTTCAGTATCTTTCTGATTCGTTCAGCCGGATAGGACACGTTCAAAGGCAGGCAAGGCTTTCCAGTTTTCAACACCGAAAGCACGCCAAGAACAGAGCTGATATTGTGACTCAGAAGAAGGGCTACAGGCTCTTTTCCTTCTCCTGAACGATCTCGAATAAGCCGCGCCAACGTGTTCGCCCGGGCGTTCAAATCGGAGTACGTAATCTGTTGCTCCTCGGTCGTTGCAGCAATGTTTTCGGGGTAGGCACGTACTGCCCGTTCAAAGAGCGCGGCAAGCGAGCTATTGACAAGATCGCCTGGAAACGGCACAAAGTCATTGGGGCATTTGATTGAAACGGAATTTATCACACCTGGCATATCCAACCAATTTATTTAGAGCAAAGCGGCTGCAACTGATTTCTGCCAGTGATGGGCACGCACATCAGAAGAGAAACTCTGGAAACCATCTCTCGCCTATTTGTTAACAAGCTTGTTGGCCTGATCTACAAACTGCGGATCCCAAATTTTATCAATTGATAAAGGTGTATCCACGTACCCCTTCTCAACAGTCCATTGCGCAAAATCCGTTAGAATTTGAGGATCAATCTTGCCGTCTGCTCGGTAGCTATCCCAACATACGTTCTTGACCTCTTGCGGAGTCAACTTTGTATATTTTGCAATAATCGCAAGGTTGTCTTCGGTCTTGCCGCGATCATATTCTTGCAACGCCTTCAAGTAGGCAACCATGAAACGAACACCAGCATCCGGGTTATCATTAAGAATCGTCGGGCCAAACTCAAATACACCGCTGGGGTAATCAGGAATGACTCTCGATAATGGCATCCAGATATCACCTGCACCGGCCGCTTGGGCGCGTGTGATCCAGGGTTCCCCTAGTGGAGCCAAATCAATGGAACCGTTACCAAGTCCTTGCAGACGCGTCGGATTATCCTGGATGTTGACAAGTTGCACATCGGTTTGAGAAAGCCCGTTTTCCTTCAACAACCGGTCAAGGGCAAATTCAAAAATGTTTCCCGTAAAAGCAATCACCTTTTTCCCCTTCAAATCAGATGGAGTCTTTAGTCGACCACTATCCAGTAACGCCTTGCTCTCCACCCAGGCAATCGTAGGACAGGAAGAGGCTGGGTTTAGATATCCGTTTTCGCCGACGATTTTGATGTCTGCTCCTTGCGCAATAGCATTGAGCAGCGAGCTTGAAAGTGCCAACGTGCCCACATCCAGTTGCCGTTGGAGCAGGGCCGGTACCATATTGCCGCCTGTAGAGCCAAAATTAACAAGTTCCACATCCAAGCCTTGTGCGGCAAAGTAGCCCTTATCTTTGGCAATGAAAATCGGGGAAAAAACCAGATAGTCCAGTACTCCAACCTTCAAGTGGATGGTAGTTGCAGTAGTGACAGGAGCAACCGGAGTTGCTTGAGAGCTGGGCTGTGTGCCCAGCGGCGCGCAACCAAGCATTGGCGCTAACACCAAGGCCATGATCACTATTGAAAAGAATAATTGTTTATTTATCTTAGTCATCGTAAAAATCATAGGATCTTCCAAAAAAATCTGTGTAAGTCTACCATACAAACCTAATGGCAATCATCGAACAACTATCCCTCGATTATCGGGAAACATCATTTTGCCTTTTGACTATCAGGATGGGATTGCCAGGGAATAACTTGACCGGAGATCCATTGCATAAAGATATCAAATCCTATCCCCACTAAGGCGATTACCAGCAAGACTGCATAAAGTTCTTGGATTCGCAAGGTTTGCCAGGCAAACCATATCATGACGCCCAGGCCGTTATTGGCTGCAATGAGTTCTACCGCAATGACAATCAGTAAAGAGGTGTTTACCGCGATTTTGATACCGGCTAGCGTCATGGGGAGACTACCCGGAAAAACAACGCGCCATAAGGTCTTCCACCAACCGGCACCGTAATTCTGGGCAATTTCAAGATAAACAGGGGGAATTTGACGCACTCCTGCAATGGTATTGATCAATACTGGGAAAAAAGCCGAGACGGAGATGACAAGAATTTTTGATGTTTCACCTATGCCAAAGATCAACATGATAAGCGGAAGAATGGCTATTTTGGGAATAGGGTAGAAAGCCGCAATAAATGGATCGACGATCACTCGCAGCCGTCGCGACCATCCCATGCCGAGGCCAAGCACAAGTCCGGGAACCGCGCCCAACAAAAAACCAATAGCAAGCCGTCTCAAGGTGAAACCCAAAGCGTTTGGGAGTTCGCCATTGAGCATGGATCGATAAACATAATCCAATATGCTGGAAGGAGGCGGAAAGAACAGAGCCGGTATCAAATCCATGCGAGATAGGAATTCCCAACTCAGCAACAGGATTAAGCTAATGATGAACGGGACCATCCTGCCGCCCATGTGCCAAGACTCACCGGAAGAATCGCCGATTCGCCTCATTGGGCAATCCTCAACAACTCATTGCGGACTTCACCCTCGAGCATCCGCCAAATTTGAAGCCGCATTTCAGCCACATCTGGATGATTTCGATCCGCAAGCTGGCGGGGGCGTTGGAGCTCGACCGGGATGATCTTGAGCACGGTCCCCGGGCGGCTACTCATCACAACGATCCGGTCGGCAAGTAAAATCGCCTCCTCAATATCATGCGTAACATACAGAATTGTCCTGCGATGTTCTTTCCAGATACGCAGGAGTTCATCCTGCATGATCAACCGTATTTGCGAGTCCAGAGCACCGAATGGTTCATCCATCAGCAGGATTTGAGGCTCAGCCAGAAAGGCGCGCAAAATGGCTGCCCGTTGACGCATTCCACCCGAAAGCTCATGCGGATAATATGAACCGAAGCCCGCCAAACCCATGTCTCGCAAAAAAGCGAAAGCGCGCTCCCGGCGTTCTTTTTTGGGGACGCCACGCACCTCCAGGCTAAAGGCCACGTTATCCAAAACCGTCATCCAAGGGAAAAGCCCCAGGTCCT
>JBJKOR010000738.1:0-12685 GCA_046707185.1 Anaerolineales bacterium
GCTACCATCCTACCCGCTCTGTCGGGGCTACTTCGTTTGTACCCGACCACAGTCTATTGCATAATTTGTAAAGGTGCCACGATCTCTTTTTGAACTCTTTTGAACCGTGCCTAAATTATGTTATTGAAGGCGCAATTCAGGCAAATAAAAAGGTTGCATTTCTGGATTTCCAGCTTATCGAAAAAGATACATTGTACAATGCAACTGCTTTTTACCAACATTTTTGCAGATGGATTTCCTATGAATTAGGACTAATAGATAAGGTAGAGAAATACTGGAAGATTCCTCTTGGAAACACTCAACTATGTTCTAAATACATAAAAGAACATGTACTGCAATCTATCAAGAACCCCGTAGTTATTTCAATGGATGAAGTTGAAAAGATATTTGAGACAAAATATTATTCTGATTTCTTCGGAATGCTTAGAAGCTGGCATAACAATCGTTCTTATAAAAAGGAATGGAAGAATCTAGATCTAGCTTTAATTACTTCTACCGAACCATATCTTTTCATTGCCGATCTAAATCAATCCCCATTCAATGTTGGATTGGTGTTGGAATTGCAAGACTTTTTACCTGAACAAGTAAGCGATCTAAACAAAAGATATAATCACCCTCTATCACCCAAAGAAGAAAATGACCTGTTTGAGCTATTAGGCGGTCATCCATATTTGACAAATAAAGCTTTTTATATGGTTGCATCAAAAAGGATGACCACTGCAGAGTTGTTCTCGCACGCTTCTGATGAACGCGGTCCCTTTGGGGACCATCTTCGTTATAATTTGTTTCATTTACACTCGAGAAAAGAATTGATCAGCGGTCTCCGACAAGTACTTAGAAACAATAGATGCACAGACGAAAATATTTTCCTGAGATTGCGTGGTGCTGGCTTAGTACGCAGAGAAGAGAACAATGTAATTACTCGGAACAAATTGTACGGAATATTTTTTTCCAAACACTTATGACGCAAAAGACACCTATTTATACGCTCACGGGTACGGTATCAGGGGGTAGTACTTATATTGCTCGCAAAGCAGACATTGAACTTCTGCATTATTGCCGCGAGGGCGAATATGCTTATGTTCTCTCTCCCAGACAATTAGGGAAATCGAGTTTGATGGTAAGAACGGCAAGTGAAATTGAAAAAGATGATTTTCAATCTGTCATTATTGATTTAAGTGAGTTGGGAATTACAGTAACGCAACAACAATGGTATCTTGGGCTTCTTTCCAAACTTGATGAGGAATTAAAGCTCAAAACATCGTACATCAAGTGGTGGGATGAAAACGCTTATGTTGGCGAAACGCAGAGACTAGTTCGTTTTTTTCAAGAAGTTGTACTTCGAGAAGTGGACAAGAAAATAGTCGTCTTCATTGATGAGGTCGACACAACTTTACGCCTAAAGTTCACAGATGATTTTTTTGTTGCTATTCGAGCTATGTTTAATGCCAGAGCCATAACTCCCGTATTCAAGAGGATATCCTTTGTCCTAATCGGTACAGCCAGTCCTACAGACTTCATAAAAGACCCAAAACGAACGCCTTTTAATATAGGTCATAGAATTGAATTATCAGATTTTAGTTTGGACGAGGCATTCCCATTAGTTAAGGAGTTAGATAAATCGCCAAGTCACGCAAAGCAAATACTCCAGTGGATATTTGAATGGACAAACGGGCATCCATACCTTACACAAAATGTATCTTATATATTGTCGCGAGAACATCGGAAAATTGGGCGTGAGGATGTAGTTGCGGCGGTACAAGAAAGATTTTTGGGACATGGTGAACAACTGGATGATCACCTAAAACATATCCGCACAATGTTGTTTGAACGCACTAAAGATGTCAGAGGAGTTATCAGGCTTTATCGACAAATTCTGAAGGGAGAACAAATACAAGATAACGAACAGTCGTTGATTGTTTCAAGCCTAAAACTTTCAGGCATAGTTCGAGTTAGAGACGGTTATCTGAAGGTTAGCAACAAAATTTATGAAGGTATATTTAACATCCAGTGGGCAGAGAATAATTCTCCTCAGTCGCGTAATACGTTATCTGTTATAGTCTCGTTAGCAAGTTACATTGTCATATTGACAGTTGTTGCTTTATATTTTTCTCAAAAACTATCCTCTCCAGTCGGTCTTCCCGCTTTTCTTTACAATATATTCGCATCTGCGACGTTTCCTGTGTTCGCTCTTATCTGGCTTGTTATTGCTATTGGATACAAATCTCGAAGAGACGCTCTCATATTTCAATTAGGCAACTTATTAGCAAAGCCGATAATATTTGAAAGGGATATCTCAGGTTCTCTTGAATTTTATCCCAGAGTTTTCTTTGAGGCGGTTTCAGTTGCATTTAGAGATTCTCTTTATCTACCTTTCAAATCAATAATAAATGCATTCACAAACTTCATTTTAATGCAGGCGAAACTCATTTATAACCCTGATAAACCCATGAGAGTGTTGGGATACGGTTTCTTTTTTATTTCGTTTGTGCTATTTATTTATGCAGATGCTATTGCCGTTGCAAACAACTTAATTGTCGTTGGTGTGTTGGCTCCCCAAATCCCGTCGTTCTTGCAGCATTATGAAATTGCTGTAGCCATGAGTTCTTTGATGTGCGTTGTTGTTAGCCTTCTTATTTTGGGTGAAATACAGAGTCCTTTTAGTATGTATTCAGATTGGAATGAGAAGGGAAGTTCGTCACGGCGTTTAGCACTATTTCTAACAAGCCTTTCCCTTACCCTTGGAATTATTGTGGTTTTGGGACTTGCACTACTAAGATTACAGACGCTCCAAGTCCTTTCAAATTCTAAGGAAATTAGCAGCTTTATTAACCTTACCTTTTCATTCCTTGTCCCTTTGAATAGCGCCCTAGCAGCAGCGCTTACTTTTTCAGATGCAATGAAAGGCTTGTTCTTGCTGATGATTTGTATTCAGTGGATTATCGTCGGAGCAATCTATACGTTAAATTATTTGCTTGCCGGATTAGGCTACGTGATTCCAATTATTCTCGACTATCTTTACCGCTTATTATATTTAGTTTTATCAGTTGTTTCATATGCAATTGTTACGCCTCTCGATGTAATCATAAACATGATTGCAAGCCCACTTAGAATATTTAGAGAATAGCTTCAAAACATAACCCAGATAAGACAAATAAGCTTATCTACTTGATTGATAATCTTCTATGTGAACTCTAAACCGACTAACAGCCTACGACATCACCCCAAAAGAATCAGTCAACGTATATCCGCGTTCATTGTCAAGTTCCAATTTTTAGACCACAGGGAAGTAGAATAGGTCAAGCATTTTGAACAGCAAATTGGCGGGGACTGGACGCGAAAACAATTTACCGACACTAACATAAATCCCCTCTTTATATTTCCTTATTATCTCGGCTGGCAGTCAATCTGCCAGCCGATTTTTTTATTCAAAAGGAGATCCCCATGTTCAAGTTGTTGAAACGCTTCATCCGCGAAGAGGACGGTCAGGACTTTGCCGAATACGCTTTGATCCTTGGAGCAGTCGGAGTGGTCGCGATTGCCGTTATCGCACGCTATAAAACTGAACTGATTGCTGCCTTCGAAGCCGGCATCGAAGCCCTGCGCATGGCGCGAGGCGGCTAGATGTTTCGCAAGAAGGAAAAGGGGCAGGCAATGGCCGAGTTCGCGCTGATTTTGCCGGTGCTGTTCCGGCTCCTGTTCGGCATGACCTTCGCCGCGTTCTATGCCTTCCGTTCCGCCTCCATGGACTGGGGCGTCTTCATCACAGGCGTCGCCTCAGGTTCGTACAACACGCCAGCCACGGAACGCGCAAGGGATAACGTCTTGTGGCCTGACCTTGCGAATCGCATCCAAGCGGGTCAGAGCGGTCCACGCCAGGTGCGTTCGTTGATCAGCGTGGAAGACTCACACGATTGGATCTTTGGCATCCACCTCATCGAGGCGCAACGCGCGCAAACCAATTTCCGCTTGTGGCGCTTCTATCCCGGACCGCCGCCTGCCGGAGGCATCGAATGAGAGTTCGTCATCGAAAGGGTGAACGCGGTCAGGCGCTGGCGGAAACCGCCTTGTTCGCAATACTGGCGGTCCTGATGGCCTTCGGTTTGCTTTCATGGATTCCGACTCACCGCGCCCGCACCGCCGCGACCGCCGCGGCGTATGCCTGTTCTCAATTCCTGTCGCAATCTCCCGATCCATCCCGCGCACAACGCAATGCGTTGAATGTCGCGTGGAAGACCTTGAATGCCGACTGGTCCGCCACAACGGGCGTGCAATACCGGGTGCAGGTCGCACCTCCAAGCGGTCCGGGTTTGCCCGGTCGCTGTCTGGTTTCATTTCACGCTCCGGCATTGTTCAATGGACTGCTTGGATTGGGTCAAGGCGGATGGAACAGCGAATGGTTCGTCTCGCGCTCCGAAACCTGGAAGGCAAGATGGTGACGAATCTCAAACGAACAGAACGCGGCCAGTCTATTCTGTTGTTCGCCATCCTAATGCCTGTGATGTCTTTGTTTCTGTTGGGCATCCTGGACTACATGGTGACGAACGCAAGAGTGATGGAGACCGTAGCCGTTGCCGATCTCGCCGCCCATGCTGGCGCACAGGAAATCACAGTATTGCCGGATGGAACGATCACGGCCACGACCGCTGGAAACGGCATCGCCGCGACCTACTTCAATGCACAACGACCGAGTTACGCACAACTCAACTCAGTATCCTGCGGACGACATCAGGGACGACCAGCCTGTTTTGTCACTGCACGAGTCCGTTCCGCAGGGTATCTATTGCCAACCCGCTGGGTGACCGTCCGCGCCATTGGGTATCTGGCGCACGGCGTCACGCGCGGCGATCAATGATCATAGGAGAACAATGAATTCACTTTGGAAAACAATCCTGGATGGATTGACCTATAAAGACCTTGCCGGGAAGAGGCAACCCCGTACCTACACAGTCATCACCGGGCTGATCCTGCTTTTGCTTTTGATGGCAGGAGGCCTGGCAGGTCTTAACCGCTACTTGTTGATGAGCCGTGTGCAAGCTACACCTGTATCTGTCTTGATGCCAACGCAAGTCGTCGGAACAACGGAAACCGAACCGCCCGCAACTACACAACCGAATGGAAATGTATCATCTAGCTGTCCTACCGATTCAGCGGAGTGGTCTTTCAGCCCGACCTTGATCAGTGAGAATCACCAGGTCATCCAACCCGCCTGTGTGTATCAGGGACTGGAACGAACTATTGCCTGGGCGCTGGCAGTTCGCGAAGGATACAGCCGCGCGGAAGCGACACAACAACTCGGCTTCAGCGAAATGCCGATGAGACAATTGGAAAAGGTCACCATCCCAAGCGATGCAGATCAACTTGTGGACGTGCCAGTCAGTTTCATTCCGCCGAATCCTGACTTCACGGAGTGGCGACTTAATACCAATGGCGAACCCGCCGTCACCTACGCCCTGCGCGGTTGTTTCCGCACATCCACGATCACAGGCAATCGTGTCGAAGTCTGGGGCGGCGATTATCCCGTGATCTGCATCGTGGTCGAGGACGCGGAAAACACGCACATCGTTTATTCGCTGAACGATCATACCTATACCTCTCCTGCTGCGCCCATGCGTTCATTCCTGTTGTTCGGTTACATCTCCGATGGATCTTGGGTGTGGCTCGGAACGCAGACCGAGCCGAAGGAGGAGATCACCGACCCGCAGGCCAATGCCAGCGACCGCCTGACTGTGGCAACCCTATACGACTCGCAACCCTGGGATGCAAAATGGCTGATGACTTTTCATCACCTTCCTATGCACCCACTGCCAGAGCATTGGCAAAACCTGACGGATGAAAACGAGTAACAGTTCATTCTCAACGCGTTGTCCGCCGGACAGGAAGGAGGGACGCCGTGAAGCGCGCCATCCTGTTTCTTCTTTTAATTGTTCTGTTATCCATCCAGCCTTCCTCGGTCCAGGCGCAGTCCGCTCCTTCTTGTTCATTTCAGCCGGACGGCAGCATTATTTGCACGACCGGAGGCGGGAACGATGGAGGTGGTGGGAATAATGGTGGAGGGAACAACAACGGAGGCGCCTGCACACCAGGCAATCATCTAGCATTCAAGGTGCTTGATTATGATGCCAGCACCAGCACCTGCAAAGTCTTTCCCATCCATGTAGACAATTGCACCGGCGAGATCATCGGCATCAGTGAACAGATCGGAAATATTAGCTGTCAGATGCCAGATACATCGCCGCCGCAAAATCCCTGCACAAAATTTTCCGTGGGCGCCGGCGGCATCACGTGTGAAAACACTGGCTGGAAGGTAAGTGCGCGTGTCACATTCCCCGAAATCTATCTCGATGTGCGTCCGTATCCCGCGACGTTGGTTCGCTGGCCAACAGCAGTCCGGAATGGAGGCCTGCCGGAGTCCAGCGGTTCAGGAGGCGTGAATTACATCCCAAATGGCGGCGGTTCACCGAGCAATCCGCAGGTGGGCGACTGGCAGGATTTGCGATTGACCCTTACCCTCCGACCGGCTGGTCCGATGTTCGTGACCCTGCCTCACATTGGAGATTTGGTTCTGCCGGATCAGGGCGCCACGGGCAACCCCACCATGATTCAATGGGAAGTCCCCTCTCACCCTGCGGTGGGCGCTGGCCCTCTTGCTGGTAGTATCGGCGGTCTCGAAGAATTACCAAGTGACATGCCGTTATTTGTCGGCAAGGGACACGCGCCCTACAAGTTGTTCTGGGAACTGCGCTATTACGAGTATGAGGCCATCCAGGGATGCGTCTCCGGTCCGAATGGCAACGGCAAATACAACTGCGGTGGCGGAACAGGTCACAAGGAAGTCGTTGGTTATAAATGGGCGCGGCATTCCCAGGGAGGTGAGATACCTCCTACGGCGGTACAAAACTTGCCTGCCGCGCTGATGGCGGACGTCAACAATGATGGCACGCCCGACGCCTATTGGGATAACAACCTGACTCTACGGCGCATGGATGACTCCAACAGTGTAAGCAATCCGAAGTACCAACGTTCGTGGAACTGGGGCGGGATCATCTACTGGGCAGTACGGGAAGGGCAGGGACAAATCGGCTGGCCAGGACAATGAATATATCAAGCGGATGCAATCGCTAGTGGCAATTGCATCCGCTTGATTTTCTAATGAAACTTCTGAAACTTCACTGAGGCTATACTGCTACATGAGGCTGGACAATTTACCCTCATGCAGGTTTCACCTCTTTCATATAAATATAGGTTATTATCGCACTGGGTTTTTCATTTCGAGAAACATAAGGGTATATTTTATTGCTTATGTAATCAGCATATGCCACACATCTCTTTGACACTTTGTTCTTACCGATGATTCCTCTTATTTCGAATGTTAGCTCGAAATTTGTGGTAGCGATATCGGTGGTCGAAAGGTGAATATAGTTTTTTTCATTATCGCAGTTGACTGTATTCCTTTCCAGCAAGAAGGCAATTTTTTCTCCGGTTTTTTGGGCAAAATAGATTACCTCGTGCCCTCCCCCTTTTACAGACGATCTCCTCCCATTCGCCCATTTAGTGAAGCGGCAATTGTCCTTGCTTGGCTGACTAATTATTTTGTTGAGCACATTTCTATTTTGGTCACTAATTATCCAACATGTCTCTAGTAATTCCACCTCAACATCAGTAAAGTCTTCAGAAAAAGGATTATGGATATTAATTCCAAATTTTCCTTTCATCGGCAAACTTGCCTCGTTGAACTCATCAACAATAATTTCTTTGATTCCATTGACGTTAGACGTTTTTACCGGAATAACGATTCCAGTGCCACCGTTTACTAATCGAACGCCATAATTGAGAAGGGGGCCGACTAAATTCATACCCAACCATTTTTGTTCATTTTCTGGAATCTTTTCAGTGTAGCACTCAAACATAATTTGAAGAGGTGTGCTTTTAAATTCATTATTATCAAATTCTCGATGCAGCTCCATATTCAACAGAAATACTCCAATCCTTATGCCGGCCTCCCTTGCTCCCTTCGCCATCTCAAATGTCAGCCCACTTTCATTCAACGAAATGACGTTGAGCGTGCCTTTGTGTTGCCCATCGATTGCTTTTATGCCAACATCTTCATCCGCCCCTCCGGACCAAGAGATACGAGGCGTGTGTTCTGTGATGCGATTTGTCAATCCCGTGTCTATATTTCCGTTGAATACAATTGATTTTAAGACACAATAGAACCTTAATGAATGCTTCTCCTTATTTGTGATGATCACACTAATATACGGTTTTTCCCTATCATTAAAATTTTCAATTGGTGCAATAAAATTCCGCCATCTGATCGAATCAACAACAGAACTAATAGTCAATATGATTCCGCCAGCTGTTGCCCCTATAGCCGTAATCGAAAGCGCGACTTCAAACGCGATCCTTAGAACACAGCCCCAGTTCCCCGCGACACACAATCCTAATCCACTCATTGCTTCGCCATTCGAAAGGATAGCAATAAGGACGGGGAGAAGAAAGCCGATAAAAGCTAACCCCAAGAACCAAAGAAATGTCTTTCTAGCATTTTTCGTTTGCATGCTTCCATTTTATCTCACCTGATGTGATAACAGTTTCTATTCTGTCAAACGGGAATCCATATGTAGGCAGTCTATTCCTGCCAGAAGCGGCAAAGCCAGTCTGGTTGGGTCGGCGGAACCAAGCACTCCCGGTGGCGCGAGATAACTGGCGCCGCCGAAAAGCCAGTCCCGAAGAATGCGTTCCGTCACACCCAGCGGTTGCAGGACTTCGTGACCCGCGCGCAACAGGAGTTCCCTGTACTTGATAACATCTACGTGTTTTGGATCAAGCACCTGAGGCGCGTCCCAGGCATGGACGCCGGGGCTGGCTCCGATGTAGATAAAACGGATTTGCATGCCTCTTCTCACAGTCTTGCCTGCTGTCCGCAATTGCCTGGCCACCAACGCCGCGGGAGAAATCACGCTGTACTCCTCCGGCTCACGGCTTAACCGGTGCGTGATGGGCAATGCCTCAAGAGGCACCGCCCTCTTCTTCAGTTGATCCAACTGCTCGCGGAGCAGCGCCAGCACTTCCGGCAAAAGGTCTGTCAACTTGGTAGGGTCCGTTTCCTTTGCAAGAATATTCAGGACCTTCATCTGTGTTTGTGCGACAAAGGCAGGTGTATCTCCGCGGCGCAAGCCAATGCCGCGTATTTTGTTTTCACCATCCGGCGACAGCCCGTAGAAGCGATTAGCGACGCCCACTTTGGGATTCTCCCGCGCGGCGAGGAAGGCAAACCACGGGTAGATCACGTCATCGAAATCCATCGGCAGATGCGTCTCGCGCTCGATCTCCTCCGCCAGCGCTTGATAATCCGCGGCAGTTGCATCGGGCCTGGAAACGAAGACGCTGTCCACATACACATGATGCACACTGAAACCTATGAACTCCGCGATGGCTCTGGCCCGCGTCACGATCTTTCTCGAAAGATAAGAAACAACTTCATGGGCGTTGATGCGGCCAAACCTTGAATTGGCGAAGCCCAGCCGCCCATAACACACCACGGTCAGCCACTTTATCCCATCCACCGTTGACTTGATTTTGTCCTCGATCACTTTGAATTGGTGCAAGACCTCGCGGCGATGAGGATCGTTCTTGTGCATCGTCCTTAACAGACGTTTGAGTGCCAACCGTTTATCTCGCATCGGTCTCAGAGTTTCCGGCACCAACCCCGGACGGCGCAGGATCTTCACTCCCAATTCAGGAATCTCAAAGCCATCCCCTTGCTCGTGGATTCCCACCACCGTCTCTGGGGATACATTGAATTCGATCATGATCGAGGCCATCATGGAACTGAAGTCCAGAATGGCAACGTTCTTCACGAGGCCGGGCCTCGGCTGGAAGATCAGTCCGCCTCGATCCGCCCGAACAAGTTGGTTATAGGTCTTGATGATTTCCCCTTTTTGGCGCTGGTACGGGACAAGCACACCACGCTTCAATGCGGTCAAGTCCTGCATGGCCGCAATCGCCGCGCCGGGAGAACGCCGAGCCATTTCCTGCAAAGGAAGACTACTCAGGCGCGTTTGTTCAATAGCCCCGCTCAAGTGATATTGGTTATAAGTCGTGCAGTTCTCGACATCCACGTGCCAGCGCCCGCGCAGATAAATTTGCGGCGAGCGATAATGGGCCTGTCCATAGTTGACGAAGCTGACCTCCTTGCGTTTCACCACCGGCATGGAAGTATCACGGTTGGGGTTGAATGGGATGCTGGTCTCTTTGGATATCTGCTCCAAATGCAAGAAGAGCCATGAGTCCCCGAAGTGAGTCTGGATGAGATCAGGGTCATAGGTCGAGAGAACGCTGTTCAATATGTTGAGCAGTTCGCGCGGGCGGCCAAACGGGAGGCGCAGATAGGATTTGCCGAACCTGGCAATCAGATATTTTGGCGGTGTGTGAAAAGGATCGGTGTCTGGTCTCAGGCTCAGGATGCGTAGCTTGGGCAGTTTGGGATCGAGGTCTTCCGGTTTATCTAAAGTGCGAATGCTCACCAACTTGCCGTTCGATTCCGCCGTGACCGCGCAACGCGCCATCATGAAAACATGGTGGGTCGCGGCATAACGGACCGTCAGGGGGATGTCCACATCTGAATATTTCAGATCGGGAAAGCGCTCGTAAATTTCTCGAAACAACTTGCTATAAGCCGCCGGGCTCCCCGCTCGGATCTGCATAACCTCCTGCGGGCCATCATACAAATCCTCTCTGATGACTTTCTTCAACTGAACGGGCTTTGTTCGCAGGAACAACCATAATTCCCTTAAACGTGGAGCCAGTCCGCTGGCGTAGAACGTGATTTCAAAATCCTGATGGAGGCAATGAGGGATGCCATCCTCACCAAGTAGCCATATCACGAGGCCTTTCTCAGGATGTTCGTACAGGACAAACAGCCAGCCGGTCAGTTCCCTCACGAATCTGCCTCCAGCCTTTCCTTTCCCTCCTCCAGCTCCCGGATTCGCTTGAGAAGTTTCTCAATCTGCTGATACAGCTCATTGAGTTCATGATCGTTCTGTATGCGTTCTTCCACATGCAAAACCACCAGTGCGGCCTCCAGAGGCATCAGCTCGGTCGCGTTGGCAATGGCAACTCTCTGCTGCAGGATAATCTCGAAGCACTGTTCCACAACGCGGCGTTCATTGGGAGCGAGCATCTCAGCCAAAGGTTTCAGGTCGGCGATCAACTTGTGCGCCAGCCCTGTGACAGAGAGGAGATGGCGTCCCATTATCTTGCTCCCCACAGAGAGAGCTGCGAAGCCGGCAATGCATCGCTTTCCTGCACTTCCATGATCTCATCCGCAACAGATTCCAGAACGGGGAAGAAGAGCTGGTATTCATCCACGCCCAAGTGATAGACCAACACGACCACCGGTTTGGAACGCGCCAGTTGTCGCAAGCATTGGCAGCACTGCTCCAGAACTCTCAGGCGCAGAGCAAGGTCTACATCGGGGTCGTAGAAAAAGTGCAGGAAGTCCAGAACAAGAACCGGATGAGTCTGTGAGTCCGCGCTCGTCAGCTGGTCGAGCATTTGCAGACAAGTGGAGGGGTGCCCCAAGATAAGATGATCCAGGGTTTCTTCGACCTCCGTTGTGTGCCAACGCACAGAACGGTGCAGGCTGTCCTGATCCGGAAGCCATGGGCCACCAGTGACCAGATGAAACGGACCGCGTAGCGCCAGCCGCGCGATCAGTTCGGTCAGGTCCTCGTGTTCACGATTTTTCAGAATCCCCAGCAAGACCCGAGGCGGGGCCGGTGAAAGCGGGAAATTAGCAAGCGAGATGGATAGTTGTGCTTTCATTCCCCACAGAGTAGCCTCGCCACGCGATAAATACAATCCATAATTCCGCTTTCAGGGGCGGGATTTTTTCATGGATTTTTCTATTGAACCAGCAATGGGGGACTTGGGCGAGAGGCGGCCTAGTAGTGGTGGTATGTCCACCATTCTTCAGCCAGCCAGCTGATCAAGGCAGCGCGGATTTCCCGCCTGCTGCGCAAATTGAACTTATGAAAGATATTCTGCAGATGGGTCAGCACAGTTTGGTAACCCACCCCCAGGATGGACGCGATCTCGTAGTTCCTGTACCCCATGCAAACCAAAGCTGCCACCTCGCGTTCGCGGATGGTCAGCCCAAACCATTTCTTCCTTACAAAGGGTTCTTCCGGATAAATCTCGAGTTCCCGTAAATCGGCTTGCTCGCTAACTTGCCTTTGCCCCGTTTCAACTTGTGGAATTGCATCCTCTACCGTGTGAGCTTCTTGAACCTCCATGTCAGAGAGGTCCACCTCGCTGGTAAAGGTGCGCTTATCCTCCTCCTGATTTCTCTTGAACAACCTCTGCAAGCGGTACGGAAGCAGAAACATTTAATGGCCTGTAAGCACTCGTAATCATTTCGACACACCTGTATATATCTTGGACGGCCAAATGTCCGGATCCATAAGATGAGAGTTCATCCAAGATGCAATTGTAGCCACAGGCTCGTAGCACTGCTCGAAAACCAGCGGGGAAACCCCGAGCCCGGGCGGCGTCATTATGTATCTACTCACGCCCGCAAGGGAAGTGAGGGAGTTCCGAACAGATTTTGAATAATGGCGAAAGGAGTGCCACCGGTGAGAGCTGCAGTGTCAATGAGCGATTTCAAGGCCACATAACCTTG
>JBJKOR010000739.1:0-4040 GCA_046707185.1 Anaerolineales bacterium
CTGTATGGCTGATGTGATAACTGATGCATCAGGAAACATATTGCCATTCTCAAGTGCACCATCAGGATATGGTCCGGCGACTTTACGAGGGGCATATGGCTTGAGCGGGATTACGTCAACAACCCGCACGATTGCTATTGTTGATGCCTATGATGATCCGACCGTTTTAAGTGACTTAAATACGTATAGTAGTTACTTTGGTATCCCCACGATGAATCAATGTGCCGTGAGCAGTGGTACGGCATCTAGTCCTTGTTTTCAGAAAGTGGATCAGAATGGGGGCACCAATTATCCTCCGTACAATAGTGGCTGGGTGGGAGAAATTGCTCTAGATGTGGAAATTGCTCATGCCATGTGTCAAAATTGCAATATTTTGTTAGTTGAGGCTTCATCCGAATCTGATTATGATCTTATGGCTGAAGCAAATCAAATGGCCGTCAGCATGGGCGCTAATGTGGTCTCAAATTCATGGGGCGAAAATGAATTTAGCGGAGAGACCGCTGATGATAGCTATTTCAATCATCCAGGAGTCCCATTTGTTGTCAGCTCCGGTGATTCTGGTTATGGAGTAAGCTATCCAGCTGCTTCCCCTTACGTTACAGCCGTGGGTGGAACATCCTTATATGTCAATACCGACTACAGCTACAATAGTGAAACTGTATGGAACAACTCGTATGGTGGTCCGGGCAGCGGTTGCAGTGCTTATGAATCCAAGCCCAGTTTTCAGCATGATTCAGGTTGCACAAAAAGAACTGTGGCGGATGTCGCTGCCGATGCCGATCCTGAAACCGGTGTGGCTGTGAATATAAACGGTTCTTGGTATCAGTATGGAGGAACCAGTGTGTCGGCACCTTTGGTAGCCGGAGTTTATGCATCGGCAGGCGGTGTAGGAAGCACGCTTGGCAACTCAGTACCCTATGCAAATGTAAGTTATGGTGTCAACATGCGTGATGTGACCAGCGGCTCCAATGGGAGTTGCAGTCCTTCTTATCTATGTACGGCAGGAACGGGCTACGATGGGCCGACTGGCTTGGGGACACCGCTGGGAATTACTGCTTTTCAATCTAACCTTGCAAATGTAAATGTTTCCGTTGCAGGGACAAGCGAGGGGAGTTATATAATTCCACAAGGGAATAGTCTGCGGAAAGTATATGGCAATGTGAATAATGGTCCGGTGGAAGTGGCGAGTACAGACGGTTCGAATATTATCTCGAGCATTCGCGCCTTGGTGAATGGGAAGAGCTACTCGGAGATGATGGGCTACCCGGGAAATCAATTGACGAATGCCTATGTGTTCCCCTATTACAACGATGTGGACTTTGACTCGCAACTGCGGGTCACCAATGTCGGCAATACCAGCACCACCATCAATGTGTACCTGGGCAGCAGTTCCACACCGATTGACACCTACATCTTGGGAGCCGGAGCCGCCATCCGCAAAAACTATGCTGGGATGCGGGATGGACCGATGAAGGTGACCAGTTCCGCGACGAACATCATGACCACCATCCGCGCCTGGGTGAACAACACCAGCTACTCGGAGTTAACGGGCTACCCGGTGAACCAGTTGACGAATGCGTATGTGTTCCCGTATTACAACGATGTGGACTTCGACAGTCAGTTGCGGGTGAGCAATGTGGGCAGCAGCAGCACGACGATCAATGTGTATCTGGGGAGCAGTTCGACACCGATTGACACGTACGTGTTAGCGGCGGGGACGGCGTTGCGGAAGAACTATGCGGGGAAGCGGGATGGTCCGATGAAGGTGACCAGTTCATCTGCCAACATTCTGACGACGATCCGGGCATACGTGAATAATGTGAGTTACTCAGAGTTGATGGGGTATCCGGTGAGCAAGCTGACCACGGACTATTGGTATCCGGTGTATGACGATGTGGACCTGGACAGTCAGGTGCGGGTGAGCAATGTAGGGACAGCGACGACAACGATCACGGTGTATGTAGGTGGTACGCTGATCGACAGTTACAGTTTGGGAGCGGGGCAGGCGGCGCGACCGAACTATGCTGGAGTGAATGGGGGCCCGGTGCATGTGGTGAGCAGTGGGCAGCCGATTCTGTCGACGATCCGGTTGTGGTTGGCGAGTGGACCGAGCTACTATGAGATCATGGGGTTGCCGGGGGATCAATTGACGACGCAGTACTGGTTCCCGTGGTACAACAGCATCGTGATGGATCCCGAAGTGAGGATTGCCAAACCGTAACAATATGCTTGAGTTAGGATTATGATCCAAACCAAGAATAAATAGCCTGCCATTGCCCAAGCCTTACAAATTTGAAGTAATGCTTGGGCATTTGGTGTTATAGTATTACTCTTGAGAATCTATCACAACCGCGAAGATTCTGAGGCAAAAGAGGGGAAGGTCTTGTTGCGGCAAAGAATGGCGGCAGACATCAAACGCGTGCCAAGCGGAGTAGGCCGATAGAGACGGGAATCTTTGATTTTGGCAATCAAGCCGTGTCCGCGCAATTTGGTGAGCAGGCGAGAGACATGAGCGCTGCGTTGGCGATGCTCGGTGCAGTCTCGTGGGCGGTCAGGATATAAGCGGGCTTGCAGGTTTTTGTTGCGAAAGCCGTTGAGGGCATGCTCGCCAGCCAACGCCGCAGAGAAGAGGTCGCAATCAGCCTGAGTAATCGGATTGAACCTGGCGTAGCTCTTCCCATGCTGTTTTTTGGGATGGCACAAGCCGTCGAGTTCGGCGATGGCTTTGCCTGAGGGATAAGCGAATGCCAGGGCATTCAGATAGCGATAATTCGCTTGGCGACCGACTTGAGCATAGCGCCAAAGATTGGCGACGCCTTTGCCCATGGGTAACCAGCGGCGTTTGCGACCCTGTGGGGTCTCCACGAGGCGCAGGACACGGAACTCACGCGGTTGGTTAATCGTGGTCTCGATGCGCAGGATGTTGAGTGCGTCGTACCACTTGAGGGAGTTGCCCTGCATGCGATGTTTGACACGGCGGCCTGCGGGACGTTTCTTGCGATCGGTGGTGACTTGACCCTGAAAGTTGCCATGCAGTTTGCGCCCCAGAAAACGCAATACGTCTTCGGCGCTGAAAGCAGTCATGGAGAGTTCCAGGAGTGCGGGAAGCAAGGCTTCCAGGGTGTCGCGGTCACGAAAGAAAACGTCAGTGGCATATTCTGCCTGGGCAAGCGTCCAATAGTAACCGCCCATTCCGGCTTGGCGGATGTCTTTCAAAAACGGGTTGACGCGGCGTGCCAGGGCATTGAGCACCCGTGGCCATTTCCGCCGTGAAAAGCGTTCACATAAAGTTTGGGCTGTTTCCAAATCGGCAATGTGTGTCAGTTTGTTGTCATAACGTTCATAGGCAATTCCGCATTGATCCAACTGCTGCGCCAGCCATTCGCGCCCGTTGATATAAATCTGGATATCGAACGGAAACCAGCTTTGCAGGCGAATGTGCATCAACCCGAACTCGGCGTCCAGATAATAACAATAGTAATGCAGACATTTGCGCGGGCGGCGTACCACTTCCTTTTTGTGCGTCTGGTAATTGCCGCGCACGTCAAACGCTAGGCAGGTCTCCAAGACCGAAAAGACACACACCAAGCCTGCCGTGATGCCATCCCGCTCCGCAATCTTGCGCGCCAAGTCTTCCTTGTTGCCTTTGGAAGACGACAGGTATTGCAAGGGACGCCCGGCCGCCTGTGCCAAACCTTCCACATGCGCCTTCAACTGCTTTGTGCTCTTATCAACATAAGCGCCAAAATCTTTCAACAGCACTCCCTGCCGATAGAGATAGGCTCCAAAGGCACCCTTTGGGAAAAAGCCCGTCAGATAGCCTTTGAAAATCATGCGATCAAACATCGAAAGCGTTCCAACAATCGCGTCCTGGTGTATACTCAGAAAAGTTTCCATCATGGCCTGTCCGTGAAAGAATGGTTGGCATTTGAGCCTCAGCGCTCCCTATCGGCGCCCTCTGTGGCGTTACGTTAGCCTTCATTTTCTCACATAAGACAGGCCACCTTCTTTTTTGGTTGCGGCTGGAAGCCGCGCTATGG
>JBJKOR010000740.1:0-4424 GCA_046707185.1 Anaerolineales bacterium
AAAATACGGCCCCGTCCCCGGCGGATACTGGATCGACTTCACGGCTTTGGCGCAAGCCTACGGCTGGGAACGCCAACCTGCCCTGCCAAACTGGCGCAATTATTATTCCGGTGCGCGTTTCACCGAATTCGCCTTGACCGACGGTTTGGATTGGTATTCGGCCATGCTTCAGCTTTATCCGGAAAATGCGCTCTATACGGCCACGCCGCTCATGCCTCCGACTCTTACGCCGACCATCACACCGATACCAACCTATACGCCTTCGGCGACGCGCACACCGCGCGACACATCCACGCCTTCGCCGACTTCCACACCGATACCGACCGATACGCCGCCACCACCTTCGGCAACGCCATAAACGGCTGTTTTATGAAGAATTACATATGTCATTGCGAGGAGCGCGATAGCGCAACGAAGCAATCCTCTTCTAAGTGGAGATTGCTTGCCAAAGGCACGCTTCGCGGTCGTCACTACGTTCCTCGCAATGACATTCTCTTTCTATTATTTGCCTTTTTGCTCACGGCATGTTCGATCAAGCGTGCCACGCCAACGCCGGTTGTCTTGGCGGGGAACATCGTTCAGGCCCAAGTAGTCACTCCAACACTGGAGCCATTTCGCTTTTACCTACCAACGCCCGGTGCGCCGCCGGTCTCGGGTTGGCGGCCGCCGCTCTATCCGATTCCATGGGCGGTTTCGCCGTACGATCATTTTTATTTCGCGCGTCCCATCGCCGCCAACCAGGTCAATTGGCCGCTCGCCGACTATCGCTACGGTGCAGTCTGGACGCCGCCCTTTGTTCACACCGGCGTCGATATCGATGCGCCGTATGGCACGCCGATCCTCGCCGCGGGTCCCGGCACCGTCGTTTGGGCCAACTGGGGCTTGCTCACCGAGGCTCCCGGCAACCACGATGATCCATATGGGCAAGCCGTGGTGCTTCGCATGGACTTTGGTTATGAAAATCAACAGCTTTATACGGTTTATGCTCACATGAGCAAGATCATCGCAACGGTCGGGCAACACGTCAATACCGGCGATGTGATTGGATTGGTCGGTTCCACCGGACATACAACCGGGCCGCATGTCCATTTTGAAGTCCGCTTGGGGTACGATTCCTTTTACGATACGTACAATCCAGAGTTATGGATGGTCCCGCCACAAGGCTGGGGAGTTTTGGTGGGCAATATCAGGGATGGCGCTAATAATACACTGCAGCAATTGGAAGTGTACGTCACCAACATGGAAACGAACAAAACGCTGATGGTCAGGACGTATGGGCCCGGCCCCGTGAATCACGACCCATACTACAACGAGAATATGGCGTTGAGTGATCTTCCAGCAGGGCTTTACAAAGTCATGTTCGTTTTCGCTGGCCAACAGCGGCAGGATTGGATGCGCATCTATCCGGGGCAAGTCACCTATTTTTCTTTTCATGGCTTCGAAGGATTCAGCATGGCGCTCCCGCCGCCGCCGAAAAATTCCATCCTGCCAATCACACCGCCGCCAGTGCCAACCCCTTGACGCACCGAACATATGTGCTATACTCTTGTCAACTTTCATTTGACCTAAACACTTATATCTGGAGAAGAGAACATGTCCCCACGTAGATCATCTGCCTCGAAACACGAAGAAGCCTCTGCCCCTCAAGCAGACGGCGCCAAACACGCCGTGCTGGATAAAGCCGTTGGCGATATTCTCAAGCGCTATGGCGAAGGCTCGATCATGAAACTCGGCGAAGCGCAAAACATGTTGAACGTCGATTCGATTTCAACCGGTTCGCTTTCGCTCGATATTGCCCTGGGCGTGGGCGGCGTGCCGCGCGGACGCATCACCGAAATCTACGGACCTGAGTCGTCCGGTAAAACCACGATCTGTCAACATATCGTGGCCGAGGCGCAGAGAAGCGGCGGAACCGCCGCGTTCATCGATATGGAACACGCCCTCGACCCCGGTTACGCGGCCAAATGCGGCGTGGACATCGATAACTTATTGGTCTCACAGCCCGATACCGGCGAACAGGCACTCGAGATTACCGAAACGCTCGTGCGGTCGGGCGCAGTAGACGTGGTAGTCATCGACTCGGTCGCGGCGCTGGTCCCGCGCGCAGAAATCGAAGGCGACATGGGCGACCCGACCATGGGCGTTCACGCGCGTTTGATGTCGCAGGCGCTGCGTAAACTTTCCGGCGCGATCAACCAAACCAAGACAACGGTCGTGTTCACCAACCAGCTTCGCCAGAAGATCGGCGTGATGTTCGGCAATCCTGAAACTACGACCGGCGGCCAGGCACTCAAGTTTTACGCCTCCATTCGTCTCGACGTGCGGCGCATCCAAGCCATCAAAGTCGGTGCGGAGGTTATCGGTAACCGCACGCGCGTCAAGGTGGTCAAGAACAAAGTCGCACCGCCTTTCCGCACCGCCGAGTTCGACATCATGTACAACGAAGGCATTTCCAAAGCCGGTGATGTGCTCGACTTGGCCACCCAATTCGAGATCGTACAGAAGCGCGGCGCTTTCTTCTCGTATGGCGATGCCCGCCTCGGTCAGGGACGCGAGAATGCCAAAGAATATATCCGCCAAAATCCCGCGCTCATGGTGGAAATCGAAAGCGTGATTCGACAAAAAGCTTTGAGCGGCGATATCGACCTGCCGCTCGATATGGGTGTGGAAAGCGACGCAGAGTCCGCTTCATCAGAAGAATAATGTCCTTGCGCTGCGCGCCGCACCCGACCAGCGCTCTCGCAAGGACATCCTATCTGATGATTTGAAACAATTCCCCTTCGACCGTTACCAACCGGATGCAGACACTGCTTCCGGTTTTTACTTCATTCATATAGTATAATACCAGAACATAAATTCTACCCTTGATGCGATTGTATGAAAAACAAGATTTATTTCGGCGACAACTTGAAGATACTGAAGTCCTTGCCAAGCGAGTCAATTGATTTGATTTACATTGACCCGCCGTTTAACACTAAGAAAACTCAAAAAAGAACAACAATTAAAACAGTGCAGGATGTAAATGGGGATAGAAAAGGGTTCAAAGGGAATATTTATCGAACTGTGGAATTGGGGACCAAAAAATACGAGGACAACTTTGAGTCTCCCTTTTATATCAATGACTTCTTGAAGCCAAGACTTGAAGAAGGCTACAGACTTTTAAAGCCATATGGAAGTCTATATTTCCACATTGATTACCGTGAAGTTCATTATTGCAAAATACTTTTGGATGAGATTTTCGGAAGAGAATGTTTCTTAAATGAAATCATTTGGGCCTATGACTATGGAGGTCGCGCAAAGTCAAAATGGCCCGCTAAACACGACAACATTTTATTTTATGTAAAAGATCCTCAACGGTTTATATTTAATAAACATGAAATTGACAAGGAACCATATATGGCTCCTGGTTTAGTTGATGCTGCGAAAGCAGATAGAGGGAAAATGCCGACTGATACCTGGTGGCCAAAATATTCCGGCACTAAAAATTCAAAGTCTTGGTCAGATACTTGGTGGATTAATTATTCAAAAGGACAAAATGACACGTGGTGGCAAACTATAGTGCCAACAAACAGCAAAGAAAGAAAAGGATATCCCACTCAGAAGCCCCGCAAGCTCATGGATAGGATAATTAAAGCATCATCACTTGCAGGAAGTACAGTTTTAGATTTTTTTGCTGGGAGTGGAACAACTGGCGAAAGTTGTCATGATTTGGGAAGAAATTTTATCCTAATTGACAATAACAGAACTGCACTCGAAGTAATGGCTCAGAGATTTGCGGGGATTAAGAATATTGAATGGGTTAACTTTGACCCAAACCCTTACCAACTAGTTCAACCAATACCCAAGCAGGAAGAAAGGAAAGAGGCGCCAAAGTTTGGAAGGGACTTCATAATGCTTGCTGCTACAGCAAGCTATTTACAAGAAGAATTAGAGAAAGAGACTGATGCTTGGGAAAATAGTCCTTTTGAATGGATATTAAAACTGCCGCCAAGAAAAAAAGGAAAACTCGGTAGTGATCTAATCGCATCATGGCTAGCAAGTAAAGGAATGCGCATGGAAGCAGCAAAGAATTCTAGCGAAACCTTAATCATTAATGAGCTTAAGTTCTCAACCAAATTTTCTACACTATGGACAAATGGCATTTATAGATTTCAGCAAATCCGCGCTAAGGATTATGATTATTTAATTTGCTTTGGAATTTCGCCTTTTGAAGCTCATTGTTGGGTATTCGATAGAAATTATGCAGTCGAGAATGCAACGCCTCAACATCATCAAGGCAAAAAAGTGGCCGACTATTGGATAGAAATAAATCCAAATCAACCCGCGTCATGGACGATAGGCTACGGTAGAACCTTAGATGAAGCTTTTAAAATTCTAAAAGGTCTTAAGCCAAAATAGGACCCGCTTATGAAACCTAATATTTA
>JBJKOR010000741.1:0-2577 GCA_046707185.1 Anaerolineales bacterium
AAACAGGCTTGTCGAGGGCCATTCAATCGGAATGGCACCTTTTAAAATATTGAGGGCCGAATTCGCCGGGTTCATTGCCATGGCTACAAAGACCACCACGACCAGGAACAGCCCAACATAGACGGACCACCAGTCTTCTTTTTTCCAGAGAGAGCTCCAGTCGATCTTGCGAGCAGGAGGCTCTGTAGTTGTATTGCTTGACATAAGATAGCATCTCCTTAGGTATCACGAACTATTGATCAAAACGATATGCTTTCCAATCCAATCGAAATGAGCCTGTTGTATTTCTCAGCGCAATCCTCTCCTTTCTCGAGAGTTTCACTTTGGTGTCAGGAGGTATTTCAAGTCCGGGCCTAAAATGACCCTCGGTGCAATAATCTATTGCGACATGACGAAGTCGTCGACAAAAAATGCTGATGAACCTAAAATGACCCTCGGTGCAATAATCTATTGCGACTGCTGTCCGGGCATTCATTACCATCCCTCCCTGACCGCAGCAGGTAAAAGCAGGCAGATCGTGATGTCGTCAATGTTAGGTGCGTCGTGATTCATCGCCTGACTCAACCGGCGGATATGAGCGCAGGAAATCGCTTCCGCCGAGCGTCCGCGCCCCGTTTTCCAACGTGCGGCGCACGTGACGCGCATCAGATGACTGTGGTTTCTGCACCATGAATTTCTGCACCAGCCAAAATGCGATCCAGAAGACCGCCATGACGCCTATCGCTGCAAAAAGGATCTCCATATTCTCCTCTTAATGCATAGATTTTTTTCGATTCTTGGCTTCATTATAGAGATTACGTAGCAACATAGTCCTAAGACTTGTTTTAAGTTAACTAAGAAAAGTCTTAGGTATTTCGCATGAGCGGAGGCAGTATCCTCTTGAATATATTTTCTTGTCCGCGATCCAAAACGCGACCTCCGTCCGCGGTGATGCCCGCGAATCAATAAATCATCCGCCCGTCATGGAGCGGATTAGGCCCTCGCCGTGTCAATAAGTTCGAAAAAGTATGGAGCTTCAGCTATAGCAGCTTTACGATTTAGTCAATATAATAGTCTCAACGTCAAGTAGTGCAAACCATGAGCCATGTGACCACATAGGCATCTTATTATGAAACTAATCTTTGCGACTCGTTCATCCGCATTAGCCCGTTGGCAAACTCAATGGGTCATCAACGCATTGCAAAAGATTCATCCCAATTTAGTTTGCGAAGAAAAAATCATCACCACACAGGGCGATAAAATTCTCGACAAACCTTTGCCCGAAATCGGCGGCAAGGGTCTCTTCACGCGAGAGCTTGAGGCTGAACTATTGAGCGGCACGGTTCATTGCGCAGTTCATTCGCTCAAAGATTTGCCCGTTGAGAATCCAAATGGCTTGACGATTGGATGTATTCCGACGCGCGGCGAAGTGCGCGACGTATTGATCTCATCGAAAGGCTGCACACTTGCGGCGTTGCCCAAAGGCGCTTCAGTCGGGACCTCGAGCCTGCGTCGCGCGGCCCAAATCCTTTCTCTCCGCCCCGACCTTCACACCGAATCGCTGCGCGGCAACGTGGAGACGCGCGTTCGCAAAGCGCTCGATAATCAATATGATGCGATCATTCTCGCTGGCGCAGGTTTGACTCGTTTGGGTTTGGATCATCATGCGACCGAATGGCTCTCGTTGGATGTGATGTTGCCCGCACCTGGACAAGGTGCACTGGCGGCTCAATGCCGCGCGGGCGATCAGACGACCTTGAGCCTGCTCGCCGCGCTGGACGACGAATCCACGCGAGAAGCGGTCACGGCCGAACGTGCCTTCCTGAGTGGACTTGGCGGTGGATGCGCGGTGCCTGTGGCGGCACATGCAGTATGCAGTAAGCAGTCGGCAGTGATCAGTTTAACAGGATTGGTGATTTCGAAAGATGGACAACGAATCGTTAAGGTTGTTGGTCAAGGCACCGACGCGTCGCAACTTGGATATGACCTGGCACAACAAGCTGTTTCACAAGGCGCGAGTGAAATTCTCGCGTTGGGTCAAGTCGAATGAAACGCGTTTTAGTCACACGCCCGCGCGGGCAAGCAGATGGATTCATCGAAGGCTTAAAAGCTGCCGGTTTCGAGCCGATTTGTTTTCCTGTGATTCAAATCCGCCCGACGGAAGACAATACACAACTCGATCAAGCTTTGGCAAATTTAGACAAATACGAATGGGTTGTGTTTACGTCAGTTAATGGTGTGGATGCGTTCTTCGATGCCATTGTGAGGAATGAAGTGGCGGAGCAATCTCTAAGTTTGATAAGAGGGAATATGGGCAAGGGGATTAAGGTCGCGGCAATTGGGCCCAAGACTGCGAATGCGTTGAAGGTGCATGGCGTAACTCCGGCCTTTGTGCCAGAAGAATATGTTGCGGAATCCATTTTGTCCGGACTTGGTGATTTGAAAAGCAAATATATCTTACTGCCGCGCGCCGAGATTGCACGCAAAGCTTTGCCCGAAGCGATCCTCGCAGCGGGCGGTATCGCGCATGAAATCGCGGTCTATCGAACGCTGCCAGCACAACCCGATGCACAAGGTTTATCTGCTTTGAAATCTGGT
>JBJKOR010000742.1:0-1773 GCA_046707185.1 Anaerolineales bacterium
ATAATGCAAATGCTGAAAGGTCGAGTAACGCGGATCGGCGATGATCTTTTCTTCCTCGCCAACTAATCGTTCGGATTCCTTTTCAATAGCTTCCTCGAAAGATAACGATTCCCTTCGGACGCGCAGCATGTGATTGTAATGAGAATAGGCGCGGTCAACAGGATTGCGCAACAAAGTAATTAATTTTACCTTCGGTAAAACCTTCGCAACTCGATTCGACGCGGTTGGATGAAAAATATAATATGGCGTTGCTTCGCCCGTGACAGTTCCCGGTTTCATCTTGAAGCGCGTCGGAAAATGTGCGCGATACCAACCGATTCCCTGCAAATAGTGAATATCGAAGAATTTGATTTCTTTGCGAAACGGCGGATTGATCTGCGGATGCTTTGTCAAATAATTAAAGAATGATGTCGTGCCGCCTTTCATCACGCCGATGACTAGAAAGTCTGGCAGGACGCGCAATGGAGTCGTTGCACGATGGAAAAGCCACCAAAAGAACAGGCGCGGATTCTTTTTCAGTTTATAGAGTTGGCTGGCGCTATCGGGAATGTCAAGTTCAAGTTCCATCACTCAATTCCCGATTTGCGAATCACGATCAACGGATATTGTCCGTTCTCGCCGAAGAAATGTGGGAAGCGGTCTTCGAGCCAAAAGACAAAACGCAAGAAAGCTCTGCCTCCCCAACGCGGATTGACGACTGTCTTAAGAAACACTGTGCTAAGACTGCGCCATGTGACGATTTCAAAATCCACGTCATGCAATTCCTGCTTCAGCCAGCGCGGCGTCAACTTCTTGACAAACGTGCCTTCCTGTTCGTCTTCCGATCCCCAATTCTTTTTTCGTTTCCCAAAACTTCCGCTTCTGATAAATCGGATCAAACGAACCAGCGGGCGCGTCATCAACATCAAGCGCGGATAATCCCAGCCATTGACGATTGCCGCGCTTCGATTCGGTTTCAGAACACGATGCAATTCAAGATACGCGCCGCGATGATCGCTCAACGGCAGATGATGAATCGTGTGCATCGAAACAACGCCATCAAACGTTTCCGGCTTGAACGGAAGGTTGGCGATATCCGCAACCACATACAAACCTTTTGCGCCAAGTCGTGTCCGGGCTTCTTTCAAGGCAGTGATGGAAATATCGAGGCAGACGCGGAAGTGATAGCCTTCGGAGTAGGTCAAATATTCGGGCCATTGAACCGGACCGGAACCGGCGTCCAGCAAGAAGTCGCCGCGCGCAGCGAGGTAACGATTGACGCGCAAATGGCAGTTGTGAATATAGTCGCGCGAAACCGGACGCAGGTCCTCATAACGGGCATTTTGATACAGTCCCTCGCCGACTTGCGACCAGCCAATCTGATCATAAAATTCGCGCACTTGTTGCTTGGTGTTTTGCATCTTATATTTTAGCATTTATCGGTGGTCGAGTAGACGGCGGGTCTCGACCCTGAAAGGGCGCAGGGCGTTACGTCCTTCGGACTACTCGACCATCGCCGTCGTATCGAGACCACCACTAGATTATTTCCATTTAAACGGTTCACCGACTAAAAACTTGAACGTGTCGCCGAATTCACGCTGACCTTGTTCGCTCAAAACTTTTTCCAAAGGCCACACGGCGAGGTCGTCCCAAAAGTTCATCAAGCGCCACGGAAACGGACGCGCATACTCAAAGAAAAATCGGTAACCATAATTCCACGCCGCCTCGACCTGCACATCGCTCAAACGATAGGCAGACAGATTCGATAAAACTTTTTCGAGCATGGAAAAATAT
>JBJKOR010000743.1:0-5799 GCA_046707185.1 Anaerolineales bacterium
CTAAAAGACTTACGAGGCTGAAGAAATTATCTTCAAAGGGAAGCTTGGGTTCCCTGTTCAAATCGAGCGTGAAGAATTCGATGTGATTCTTCCTCGCGGTTTCCTGCGCCATCGGCAATTGGTCCACGGCGAATTTCTCTTCGAAGGAAGTGTGCGAGTGAAAATACGGGAAGCTACCGCAGCCGATATCGAGGATGCGGCCCGCTCGAAGGTCGGCAGGAATGAGGCGGTTGGCGCGTTGTGTCCGCAGATTGGCAAGGGTCGGCTCGAGCAGGCCTTTGCCGCGCGTAAACTTTGTCTTTGTCATATCAAATCTTTTTTGAGAAAATCTTCCCGATTATACGTTGTTTTAATCGGTATGTGGAGCGAAACGCGCAAGCCAAGCCAGCAGGCGCGGCAGGAGCACGATCTTCTTTTGCATCTCGGCCAAAGCCAGCATCGCAAAAATATTGAACAGCGCGGCGACCATGGTAACAGGCAAAAAGCCGGAGTGCTGGTAAATAAAGTTGGACAACAGGTCGCCGAACGCGCGTCCCACCGAAAAGGCAATCAGGTTCAACGCCATGGCCGTGGCGCGCGCTTGCGGAACAACTTCCGTCATCATCGGCAGTTGGCTGACCACCAAATATTCGAACGAGATGTAAAACAAAAACAGCCCGATCAGCGCGCCTGTTTCTGTGCGGCCAATGAACGGCAGGAGGATGGATGCGGCGGTGTTGACGATCAGCCCGATGATGACCGCGCGCGGTTTCCCAATTCGATCCGTGACCAGCGCCACGAGTCCTTCCCCGCTCAATTCGGCGACGCCGATCACAGCCGACGCGCCCGCCAAAGCCGCGATCTGCAAACCGAACGAATCTGACAGCCACACGCCAAAAATCAGATTGACCATTTCATTGGCAACGCTCGACCATAATGCAATGGAGGCGCAAGTCAATGCAGGAATGGAAGTGAGAATCACGCGCCAATGAATGCGTGAATTTCTGTTCGGTCGATAATGCACATCATTGCGCGGGATCGCCAGCCAAATGACGACGAACATGCCGACGCCGAGGATGGCAAAGACTGGAAACGGCGCGGACCATCCATAGTGCGCGATCAACAGTCCCACCAGCGGCACACCTGCGATGAAAGCCAGCGACCATGACATTTCCGTGATCGCCAAAGCCGTGCCGCGCTGTTCATACGGAACGCGGTCACCGAAGTAGGCTTGAATGGCCGGGTCGAATAAACCCTTGCTGAGAATCCCAAACACCAGGGCAACGGTCAATGTCGGAAAGCTGGGATGGATGACCACCGCGCTGACGCCGACCGTAAACGTCGCCGCGCCGGCCAACATGGCAAGCTTGCGTCCGTATTGATCGGCGATTGGAGAAATGAATGGGCTGAGTCCGCCAGCCAAATTCCGGCCAGTCAACGCAAATGAAATGGCGCTTACATCCACGCCGAGTCCGCGCGCAAAGATGGTCAGAAACGGATACGCCATCCTGTGTAATGTATTCAGGATGACGCGCAGCAAAGTGATGGTGATTAATTGGAATCGTAGCCGCATGGATAAGTCTTGAAAGCCTGACAAGTCTTATAGGTTCGACCAGTCCCGCCTGTCAGACTAGTTCAACCTGTCAGACTGATTGGACATGTAAGACCTAAAGACTTCCGTTATAAAATAAGCTGCCACCCACATCAGCAGATTCAGCGCGATGAAGAAACTGATGATCTGCCAACTACCTGAGTTGAAAATCGGCGAGGGCGGCGGATGCATTTCATACGGCGCACGCGAAAATTCGAAGAGCAATACAACGATGAACACAAGGTTTGTGGCCGAGGTCAGCCAATCCGTGTTGAGGATCCACAGCCCAAGCTGCAGCAACACGCCCACAATGGCAAAAGTTACAGCCAAATGAAAGCGCGGCTCGGCGAGGAAGAGCCCGTTCCAATTGGCCTGCATCGCCCAAACGGAAAGCGGAAGAAACGTGGCCCAGAAAAAGATGCCGGCGCGGCCGAGCGCAGTCGACCAATCGTAAAACAACGCGCGGCGCGTAATCAAGGCAATCAGGCCGGATAATCCCGCCAGGATAAGAGCCAGTTCGGCGGTCAGCACCCAGGCGCCATGCAGGTAAACGATGCGGACATTGTCGCCAAGCGTCTGATCCGCGGGGCCGAAGAGGGAAAGTATCGCAATCAAAATGATGGTAATCAGAAACAACCAAAGGGGATGGATGCGTTTGAACATGGGGGAATTTTATCAGAGAGATGCTGGAAAGCGATCATGGAACAACGACCCGCTTTCAAGAAACGCACACAAATCATTCATCAAAAATTCATCGGGGCACACTATAATGCAAACATATGAAAAGTAAGGAGTTATAAATGAAGAAAGTTTGGAAATGGATACTTGGAATTGTAATCGCGCTGGTTGTGGTTGGACTTGCAGTCGGTGCGGTTTTTGCGTGGCAACACGGTTTTAATTTCCTCAGCATGAGACGCGCGCCATTTGCCTATCGACAATTCAGCCAGCGAGCTGCACCGAGCAATCCGGGAAACACTACGCCGCAAAATAATCAAAACACGCCCAATACGCCAAACAGGCAAGGCCGAGGTTTTGGATATGGTTATGGCCCGATGACGCATAAGGGCTTCGGTTACGGATATGGCCCAATGATGGGCAGAGGCTTTGG
Source organism: Anaerolineales bacterium (assembly GCA_046707185.1). Lineage (GTDB taxonomy): Bacteria > Chloroflexota > Anaerolineae > Anaerolineales > Villigracilaceae > Fen-1038. The sequence goes on from JBJKOR010000743.1 coordinate 2,679, forward strand.
GTACAGCCCAATGATGGCCGGACGCGGTTTCAGCCCATTCGGAATGTTCACGCCATTCGGTTCGTTCGGAATACTGGGCCTTGCCATCTACGGCTTCTTCCGCCTGTTCATTCCGCTCTTGGTCCTCGCATTGGTAGCCTATATCTTTTACCAACTGGGAAAGCGCTCGGTCAAGCCTGCAGCGAGTACGCCTCCCGCCGCCCCCGCGCCGGCTCCCCCTGCCGAAAGCACTCCACAAAACTAGCCGATTCCACGAATCCGCTTACAAGCAGGAACAGGTTTATGACCTGTTCCTGCTTTTTGATTCTGATCTCATCGCCAGAAAATTAGACAATTATGGTATAATTATTAGAACATTTATTCTGTTTTCTCGAAAAGGAGATCACTATGAAAAAGAAGGTACAGGTTCTGGTCGGCACCACCAAGGGCGGTTTTATTTTCGAAAGCAATGCCACACGCCTGACGTGGAAAGTCGGCGACATTCAATTCAAAGGTTGGAACGTGATGCACCTTCAGATGGACCCGCGTGACCAACGCATCCACGCCGCGACCGATCACTTTGTCTACGGCCCAACCACCCATTACTCCAACGACTTCGGCAAAACGTGGACTCAGGCCAAACAGGTTCCGGCTATTCCCCGTCCCTCCAAGTCTGGGCGTCCGGCCAGCACTGTGGATGAAGCTTTTCGTTCTGAGGGCGGCGAAAGTATCAATGATAAGCCGGAGAAGATGATCAAAGACTGGAACATCACACCGGGGCGTGCGGACGAGTCGAATGTCTTGAATGCCGGTGCGCAGCCCGCTTCCCTATTTATCTCTAAAGATCGCGGTGAAACCTGGACACTCAACGAGCCGCTCTTCGACCATCCGCAGCGCGGCAATTGGGGGCCGGGCGCAGGCGGTTTGACTCTGCATACAATTCTATTGGATCCAACGAATCCGAAGCGGATGTATATCGCCGTATCAGCCGCGGGCTGTTATCGCACCGATGACGGCGGCTTGACCTGGTCGCCGTACAACAAGAACGTTCACGCCTGTTTCCAGCCGGATCAGTTTCCTGAATACGGTCAATGTGTTCACAAGATGACGATGCACCCATCGAATCCGAATGTATTATTCCAACAGAATCACTGCGGCGTATACCGAAGCGATAACAACGCCGAAGATTGGACGGATATCGGCGAGGGGAAACTGCCCGCTCGATTCGGCTTTCCGATTGCGGTTCATCCGACTGAACCGAAGACAATTTATGTTGCGCTCGAAGAAAGCGATGAGTATCGCATGAGTGTAGACGGCAAATTCTCCGTGTGGCGCAGCCGCGACGCGGGTGAAACCTGGCAGAGAAAAACGAAAGGCTTACCGAAACAGGCGCATCTCGTGGTCCTGCGCGATGCGATGGCGACAGATTCATTTGAAGATGCAGGAATTTATGTCGGCACGAATACGGGTCAATTGTTTTATTCCCGCGATTCAGGCGACAGTTGGGAATTGATGGCGGATTACCTGCCGCCCATCAATTCAGTGGAAGCTGCGGTAGTGAATGTTTAATCGCAAAGCGGAGACCGTCATGGCCTTCGCTTTATATTGCTAATGCAATTCAATATTCTTCCCCAAGAACCTGCCGTATCGAACCGCGGCAGCTTCGATCAACTTGTTGACCGTTGAGTCGAGCTGCTTGAAATATTCAATATCCAGGATGGCTTTATCTTTTTTGATGACCCGCTTCCAAACGCCGAGCGTCTCCCCATGGATGACAAGAATGGGATGAAACATGCCATTGCTTGAAACCGCACGGTTGAAACCCTGAAGGGTGATCGTTGCGCTTCTATCTTTGTAACTGATAAGAAATTCATCGAAGGCAGGCAGTAAAACTACGGCGTCTTTTACCCTGACCTTACTTTCCGAAAACCAATATGTTTTTCCACCGATGGATTCAAAAAGAAGATCTGGCTTCACGGCTTCGAGGGCGCGTTTTGCATCATTCACCGATAGACCGGACCACCAAGTGAAGTCATCTAACGCTGCGGGACCGCGGCTGGCGAAATATCGTCTGGCAAGCAATGCCAACCCTTCGTCCCGACCGAGAAGCTTGGTCTTCGGAACCCGCTCATCCAGCAGAGCGTAAGTTGGCTTGCCGCTTTTTTCTGCCCCGCTGCAAATGAGGCCGTCCAACTCCGCCGCTACGAACAGATGCGAGGCGCGGTTTTCATTGGTATCGATGTTTACCCTATTGAGTTCAGCGATCAATTCCTCGCGCGTGGAATGATTGCCGTCTCGCAACGTTTTTTCCAAAACCTTACGGCTCTTTGCGAGCACAGCCTGCGTCAACCCAAGCTCATGAAAACGCGTTTTCATGCCCCCTTTGATCTGCGGGACAGTCAACTGGGACATCCAACGCAGATCATCTGCTGAGACCAATTGCCAGGTTCGCCGCAAAACGTGTGTGCGGATAATGTCGCCTTTGTCCATCGCCGCTTCAACATCCGCCTCGGTTGAATTGCGACATCGCACGCCCACCGCCCATTTTGACATGGCATAATCCTGGGCCTGCATGGCGCCCATCCACGCAAGGAGCTGTTTGGGGGATGTAAATTTTGTCCCTGCAATTTGCTGATTGGCAAGACGAAGGTTGGAGATGGAATGAAGATTCATGGAAACATATGAGCGTAGAGGCATTGTATTTTTAAAGGGAATCTCATTTCACCCATATGCGGTTTCCATCAAAGGCTTATTTCACCACAACAGTGTAGACTGGCGCCTGGACCGTGTTGGTGGTATCGCCTTGATAATAGCCAAGTGCAATGGTGGTTGTGCCGGGAGCCACAGCTTTAAAGCGCCACACATCCACACCGCTCAAGTCGGAACTGTTGTTGGGATGGTCGGGCACATGATCCTTCCAGACATATTCCACGATGTTGGAATCCAATTCTTTGGCGACCTCCCAATGAAGGTCGGGCGAAGAGTTCGTTTTCACCGTGATGGTGAATTCGCTGCCCGCCGCCACCTCGATGCTTTTGGACGGATCCGTTATCTTGAGTTCTGCGGGATTGGGCGTTGGCCTTGCCGAACTCGAGGTGGGAGTCGGCCCGGCTGTCGGTTGGGACGACATTCCGCTGCAAGC
>JBJKOR010000744.1:0-14326 GCA_046707185.1 Anaerolineales bacterium
GAACCAAACGCCGCCTGTCCCAAACTCGAGGACAGGAGAATCAACAAAATCATGATTCCGAAATAAATTGGACGATACAACGCCAGCCAGTAATGATAGTCAACAGCCGCAAGAATGAAAATAACCACGATTCCGCCGATGGCAAAATAGATTTGCCTGCCAGCAAGCGGAGTTAATAGATCGTTGCCGGCCGCAGCCGAACGGATCATGGCAATGCCAAAAGATGTGGCAAGAACGATGGCGCCAAGCAGAAGAAAATCGAAATTGCGCCAGGAAATACCACGCGTCATACGCTATCCCGCGCGGCGACGCGTCACGCCCCGCAGGGGAATATCCGCCACTAATCGCTGGGCGCGGCCATCACGCTCCAAGTCTATCTGAACACCGTCCCGGTCGATTTCCACGTGGCGCGAAATGTCTTGCAGCAATTCATCCTTCAATTCGTTCAAATCCGCCGACGTTAGGTCGGTTCGATCGTGAATCAAGACCAACTGCAGACGCTCTTTTGCGCTTTGCGCGCTTTGCTTTCTCCGGAACCAGGACATCATCGCCTCCCCGTCATCTTCTGAATGCGATCCCACAAACCGGCTTGTTTGCCGAGGTCCATGAACGGGACTTCTTCGCCTTTGAGTCGATGCGCAATATTTCGGAAGGCCTGCCCCGCCCGACTCTTCGGATCCTGCGCCACCGGCACACCGCGATTCGATCCAACGATCACCGCTTCGTCCTCGGGCACAATTCCGATCAAGGTAATGCCAAGCAGATCCAAAACGTCTTCAGCCGACAACATATCTTGTTGTTTGACCAGGTCCGGATTCAGGCGGTTGATGATCAGCGCGGGTGAATGTTTTTCCTCGGCTTCGAGGATGCCGATCACGCGGTCAGCGTCCCGCACCGCGGAAATTTCCGGGTTGGTAATGACCAGCACACGGTCCGCGGGAGCGATGGCGTTGCGAAAGCCGCGTTCGATTCCGGCAGGCGAGTCGATCAGGACGAAATCGGTGTCCACGCGAAGTTCATCGCACAGGCGCTTCATCTCGCTCGGCGAAACCGCATTTTTATCACGCGTCTGGGCGGCCGGGATCAAATAGAGTTCCTGCAGATGTTTATCGCGAATCATCGCCTGCCGCAATTTACAGCGTCCCTCGATCACGTCCACAATATCATACACGATGCGATTTTCGAGACCCATCACCACATCCAGGTTCCGCAAGCCAATATCGCCGTCGATACACACCACGCGGGCGCCCACCGCCGCCAAGGCGAAGGCAACGTTGGCAACCGCGGTGGTTTTTCCAACACCGCCTTTGCCAGATGAAATGGTAATCACTTGAGCAGCCATAATTTTTCCCTTAAGATGGTTTCCACGGCTCGACCACAACGCGCCCTTCATGAAGAAAGGCGGACGCGGCCCCGGAGGCCGTATTCTCTTCCTGAATTGTTACCGCTTCTTCCGCGACCCGTAACTGCATCGGCGCAAACTCAAGTGCGCACACCCTGACGCTTTCGTCGCCTTTCGAGCCGGCTTGAACCGCGCCGCGCAGTTTACCCCATATAATAACATTTCCTTCCGCAACAATTTCCGCGCCCGGGTTTACATCGCCCAACACAACGACATGGCCGGGAAATTCGACGCGCGTTCCCGAACGCAGCGTTTTATTGATAAACAACGCGGTTTCATCGTTGATGCCGCTGGAGGCAAAACGTGTTTCCTCGGGGCGCGGCTTGGAAATCCGCGTGGCCAACCCAAGCAATTGGGCTGTTTGTTCGGTCGTCGGCGATTCGCTGACGATCGCCCACAGAACGACATTCCGCTCCGAAAGCTGATCGCGCAGTTCCACCAATTGATTGACGTGTAAAATCTGCGCGCCTACGTCCAACGCCATACGCGCACCTTGAAAGAAGGATGGCTGTTGGTCCATCTGCATCAGCAACGCAGATCGTTGATCCTCCCACGGCGCATCCGAAAGGGAGACCAGCAAACCGTCCCGCAAGCCTTTGATTTGGATAAGAGCATGAAGTTCGTTCATGAACGTCCGCGAATTATAGCATGACTGCCCATACAAAAAGGACGCGGGATGGATCATGATCCATCCCGCGTAAGCCATGTTCAAGAGAGGCTAACCGCCGCTGTTTTTCGCCGCGTCGATAGACTTGAGTTCAAAATATGCCCTCATCACTTTTTCCACTACTGGGGCGGCCACAACAGCCCCTTCGCCGCCGTTGTACATGAAAGCGACAATGACAATTTCAGGGTTATCGTAGGGCGCATATGAAATTGTCCAGCCATGCACAGGCCATTGGCCATACTGGCAGCGATTCTCCGCCAGAGCCACATCATCGCAATATTCGGCGCTGCCGGTCTTACCCGCCACTGCAATAGGCAAAGGGTTATCGCCCATAAAGATCGCATGAAGCGTACCCTGCGGGTCTGTTACCGCCAGTCGCATGCCAGCCTGCACTTCCTGAACCGCTGTGGGACTCACAGTTTTATATTTGCCGGTTGGATTGCCGCAGGAGCCGCCGCATCCATCATAGGTATTGATTTTTGGATCGGTGGTAATGTCCCATTTCTCATTGGCAACGAATGGTGAAATTTGATAACTACCTGTGGGTAGTTTGTTGGCAATCGAGCCATCCCCCAGCTTCATCCAATCCTGGTGCACAATCCCGGCGCTGTCGGTGGTCTGATGAGGAACCCAAAGCGTAAAATCACTCGGGCTGAACCATACCATTTGTACATTGCCCTGACCATTGGTTATCTGCTTGATAATGGTGGGCTGCATCAACTTGCCGTTGTTGGCGATGGTCGCGCCGGACATCAACACCTGCAATGGAGTGGCAAGCACATAACCCTGCCCCACCGTGGCAATATAGGTATCACCAGTCGACCAATTTTCGCCTTCGTTGATGCGTTTCCACTGCGGAGAAGGGATTAATCCGCTGGCTTCACCGGGCAGCTCAATGCCGGAGGGCTGCCCATAACCCAACGCCCTGGCGTATTCGTCCAGGCGGTAAATTCCCAGGCCAGTTCCCGGAATTTCATCCTTGTAACCGCCGCCAACTTTATAAAAACAAACGTCGCTGGAAAAGGCAATACAATGCAGAAAATCGATATCGCCGAAACCTTCCGGACGCGTATCGGTAATCCAGTCTACAAACGGACGCTGCTGGTTTGGGCCACAAACCTGATTAGGAGTATATACATCACACAAGTAAAGTGTACCCGGCGCATAAATCACTTTATGCGGCGTGACCACACCCTCGTTCAGAGCACCTGTAGCGGCAGAAAGCTTGAAGGTGGAGCCGGGCGGATATTCACTTTGAATGACATTATTCAATAAAGGGTGGCGTGGATCCTGACTTAATTGATTATAGTAATAGGAAGGAATAAACCGCTCCATACGGTTATTTTGATAGGTTGGATAGGAAACCATAGCCAGAATCTCGCCAGTTTTCGGATTCATGGCCGCCACAACACCGCTGGAAATTCGAATGCGCGCAAAGTAGGTATTCCAATAGTTGATTTCAGACGTCAGGGCAGCTTGTGCCGCGGCTTGCAGACGGGTATCAATGGTCAGCTGCACGTTATAGCCCGGAATTGCCGCCACCGGCGGCTGAAGGTTTCCAAGATTGGCACCTGCCACATCCACCTCGATGGTCTGATGTCCATTCTGTCCGCTAAGGACATCCTGCAAGGAGTCTTCCACACCGGCATAACCGATCTTATCCCGGTTCGGCACAAAACCACGCGCGGTGAATTGGTCCACAAGCGAAGCCGGAATCGGTCCCAAGAAGCCGATCACATCCGCCGTCAATGAGCCGGTTGGATAATCGCGTATGGGCTGGACATCGATACCAACGCCGGGCCAATCCGAGGCGTGCTCATCGACAAGACGGGCAATATTTTCACTGACATCACACTGGATATCAACCGGCGTATACGGCGCGAGCGAATCGCCCAGCGCCACCAAATCGGCAATGCTCGGTCCGGGGACGCATGGACCATACTTCTTCGCGTTGTTCAAAGATTCGGTCGTGACCGGGCCTCCAACGGGTACGCCTGTGACTGCAGAGACGTCCCGATAGATTCTTTCGATATCGGCTTCGTCATCCGGGAGGTTGGCAGGCGTAATGGTAAGGTTGTATGACGCAACATTGCGCGCCAACACATAACCATTCCGATCATAAATGATGCCGCGCGGTGCAGGCAGGCTGACCACTTTGGTGTAATTCGCCACGGCTTGTGAGATCCAATCCTTGCCGCCCAGAATCTGTAAAGATAGAAGCCTGCCCAACATTCCGGCGAGGATCAGCATGCCGACAATATAAACTACCAGGAGCCGCCTCGGGTCGAAGTTAGACGAACGGGATGTCGAAGAACTCATGGCTCCTCCCGAACCGGATATACCCAGCGGGCCAGATCGCGCATCAATCCATACATTGGAATCGAAATAAGCAAGTTGAGCAAAAGGCTGGGTAACGTGATCAGCCCCAGGGTATCGCCCAATGGAAGCGCCTCACCTGAGAAACGCAAATAGAGATACGATAAAAGGTTCATAAGCAAAGTTCCAAGAAATGTGACAGTAAACATGGCCAATAACGGCGCCTGCCATACACGCTGTTGAAGCAGGATAGCCATCAGCACAACGCCCATGTAACCAGCCAGTGTAACGATCCACAACATATGTGAGACCACACTGACCATGATACTCGCCAGAAATGCCCATTGAAGTGCGGTGGTGACTTCCTTTTGCAAAGCCCAAGCCGCGAGTATGACAAGGATCAAATCGGCATAACCAGCCAACAAGGAAAACTGGCTCACAAGGGTGGATTGCAGAATCACAGCCAGTACAAGCAACGGGATCGCTATAATATTACGCATAAGGCTAAGGCGCAGGCGTGGGAATTAACGGTGTGATATCCACCGCGCGAAAATTGGTGATCACCAAAACGATATCGAGATTGGTAAAGTTCACTGCGGATTGAACTGTGGCTTGTTGGAAAAGTTGATAACCCAATTTACGGACATTAATGACCTGGCCTACGATCAGGTTGGGCGGATAGCCTCCACCCAAGCCCGAGGTAAGGATCAAATCACCGCCTTGAACCTGTGCGTCCTGCGAAATCATATCCAGGGATATATCGCCGGTCACCGACCCGAGAAGCATCGCATCCGTGTTGGCGTTTTTGAGATGCACATTGACCGCGGAATTTGGATCGGTGATCAATTGTACGCGCGCCGCATCAGCGATCACCGCGTCGACTCTTCCGACCAAGCCTTGATTGGTTACCACTGGCATGCCTCGTAGTATGCCATCGTTTGAGCCGCGATTGATGATGATATAGTGAAGAAATGGGCTGGGGTCGCGGCCGATGACCGAAGCGGCTACGTAAGTATTTTCCGGATTGGCACGCGAAAAATCCACCAGTGCGGCCAGGATTTGGGTCTGGCTGACGCGTTGCTGCAAATCGATCACTTCTGTTTGCAATTGGGAGATTTCCGACTCCAATTCGGCATTGCGAGCGCGCAAGCTGATAATATCGCGCGGTGCCGACATAAACTGCTGCAGGGCTTGATAACGGATTGCAAACCAATATTGAGCAGCAACCAACCCTCCAGTAAAACGGCTGGAGACCGGGCTGAAATAGCCTCCAAAGGCCAACACTAATATCCCTGCAACAACCAAGAATATAATCGTGGTTTGCAGCGAACGGGAAAGCAAATCTTTCATTTATGACTTATTTAAAAGCACGTCCAATTCGAGCGCTTCCAGACTTAACGGGTATGACGCGTGCTGCCGCGTTCCAATCCAACCAGGAAACGGCTCAAGTCGTCGAAGTCTTCATAAACCAGAGCTGCGCCGCGCACCACACAAGTAAGCGGATCTTCCGCAACCCACACGCGCAATTTAAGTTCATCAGTTAGGCGTTCGGCCAGACCTTGCAGCAAAGCGCCGCCGCCCGCCAGACAAATTCCAACATCCATCAAGTCCGCAACGATCTCCGGCGGAATTTCGTCCAGTGCATCACGCACTGTATCAACAATAACTTGTACGGAACCCGCCAGCGCCTCGCGTACTTCCACAGAGGAGATTTCGATGGTCTCAGGCAGGCCAGTCACCAGATTACGTCCGCGCACTTCCATCGTCTTTTCCGGTTGAAGCGGATAGGCCGAACCAATTTTCCATTTCACTTGTTCCGCAACACCTTCACCGGTCAACAAGTTATATTTGTTCCGCACATATTGCACAATGTCCTGATCCATCTCGTCGCCCGCGACGCGCAGCGAGCGCGAAGCGACCACGCCGTTCATGGACATCACCGCGACTTCCGTTGTTCCGCCACCGATATCCACCACCATCGAACCGCGGATTTCATTGACAGGCAGCCCCGCCCCCAACGCCGCCGCGATCGGCTCTTCGATCAACATGGCCTGGCGCGCCCCGGAAGCCATGACCGCATCATAGACCGCCCGCTTTTCCACTTCGGTTACGCCGGTTGGGATTCCACACACTACGCGCGGACGCGGCAACGGCACCACGCTTTGCTCATGAACTTTGCCAATAAAATATTCCAGCATTACCTGCGTGACATCGAATTCTGAGATCACGCCATCACGTACCGGACGAACCACCAAAACATTTCCCGGCGCGCGGCCGACCATTTCCTTTGCTTCCAAGCCAATGGACAAAGGTAAACGGGACCTCTTATCAATGGTGACCCAAGAAGGTTCATTAATGACTATACCCTTGCTACGTACATGAACAAGGGTATTCGCTGTGCCCAAATCAATAGCGATGTCTAAAGAAAACAGGCCTAGCAGCCAGTTTATGGGGTTGAAGGCCAAAGTAGAGGCTCCTCGATGAGAATCTGCACAAACTTACGGCTTATGTAATTCATTATATCATACAGCAGGGATTCACTAATTGCGAAACTCCGGTAGAATAAATGGGTTAAAACATCGCACGAAAGGATTTCAACTGTAAAGGAGGCAAGGTGTCTAAGATTGCGTTTGTCACAGACAGCACTGCTTATATTCCCCAAGAGCTAATCGAGGCTCACAACATAACGGTTCTCCCGCAAATTTTGGTATGGGAGGATAAGACCTATCGCGATGGTTTGGACATTCAACCCGCGGAATTCTATGAGCGTCTAAAAACCACCAAAACCATGCCGACCACATCCCAAGTTCCGGTGGCGTCCATGCAAAATACGTTCCAGGAGCTGATTGCGAAAGATTTCGAAGTGGTGGGGATCTTCATTTCAGATAAACTCTCCGGCACACTCCAATCTGCAATTCAAGCGCGTGAGACACTTGGCGCTTCCAGCGATAAAGTTGTTTTGATCGACAGCCATACCACAGCCATGGCGATGGGCTTTATCCTGTTGGCCGCGGCCCGCGCTGCGGAAGGAGGCGCAAGTCTAAAGGAATGTGTCGCTCTCGCGGAAGAAGCCCGAAGCCACACCGGAGTTTATTTCGTGGTAGACACGCTCGAATTCCTGCACCGAGGCGGACGCATCGGTGGGGCAACGCGTTTCATCGGTTCCGCCTTGAATCTCAAACCCATCCTCGCCATAACGGATGGACGCGTCGAACCGGAAGATCGGGTGCGTACAAAAAGCAAGGCGCTCAGCCGCGTCCTCGAATTAGCCAGTGAACATATCAAAGGCAAATCCAATATCCGGGTTGCAACCTTGCACGCCAACGCCGAAACGGAGGCCGCGGAATTGCTCGATCACGCCACCCAGGAATTCGGCGCGATCGAGAAAGTTCTCTCGAATGTCAGCCCGGTGGTTGGCGTTCACGCCGGGCCTGGAACAGTGGGGCTGGCATTTATGACTGATCTATAGCAAGTAAAAACTGACAGCCACACCAAAAGTGGCTGTCAGTTTTTATAAAGGTATAATGGAATTATGAAACACCTTGATCCATTGGTGATTGGGATTGCAGGAGGCTCCGGCTCCGGCAAAACGACCGTGGCACAGCAAATCCTCAACCGCGTCGGCGCGGATCAAATCGCGTTTATCCAACATGATTCCTATTACAAGGATTTGGGCGGGCTTCCGCCAACGCACCACGCCGAGATCAACTTCGACCATCCCAACTCGCTCGAAACGGAACTGCTCATCAAACATATCAAGGCCCTTCGTTCGGGCCGTGCCATCGAAGTTCCCATCTACGATTTTTCAACCGATAGGCGCACCAGCCAAACATTCAGAATCGAGGCGCGGCGCGTGATCATCGTCGAAGGGATTTTGATCTTTGTGGATGCCGCGCTGCGCGAGCTTTTCGACATCAAAATCTTCGTGGACACCGATTCAGATATCCGCTTCATCCGCCGCCTCGAACGCGACATCACCGAGCGCGGACGCACCACCGAATCCGTGATCAAACAATACGAAGCCACCGTGCGCCCGATGCATCTTGAGTTCGTCGAGCCATCCAAACGTTACGCGGATATTATCATTCCTCAAGGCGGCTTCAACACCGCGGCCATGGACATGGTCGTGGCGCGCATCGAGGCGCTGCTGAAATAATACCGTTGGTCGAGTAGGCGGCGGATCTCGACCCTGAAAGGGCGCAGGGCATTATGTCACTCGCCCCCTGCAGGGTTGGGGACTACTTGACCATCGCCGCCATATCGAGACCAACAAATAAAAAGGAGAGCAAATGGCAAAACAATGGAACACCCCACCCGCAATGACAATCGACCCCAAGAAAAAATATAAAGCGCACATGGAAACCGATAAAGGCACCATGGTCTTCGAACTGTACGCGGATAAAGCTCCGAAAACAGTCAACAACTTTGTGTTCTTATCGCGTGAAGGATTCTATGAAGGCGTCATCTTCCATCGCGTCATCAAGGATTTTATGGCACAAGGCGGCGACCCAACCGGGAAAGGCATCGGCGGGCCGGGCTACAAATTCGCCGACGAGTTTCATCCCAGTCTAAAGCACGATAAACCCGGCAGATTATCCATGGCCAACGCCGGACCGAATACCAATGGTTCGCAATTCTTCATTACGCATGTCCCCACGCCGTGGCTCGATAACAAGCACAGCATTTTTGGTCAGGTGGTGGAAGGTATGGACGTGCTCATGTCCATTCCACCGCGCGATCCCACGCACCCGGAGTATCCCGGCGTCGAAATCCTAAAAGTGACCATCGAAGAATCCGAATAATATCATTCGATGTCTGAAAACGAAACGCAGAATCGTTCAGGATTCAAATTATCCAATCTTGGATTAAATACCCTGCGCGTGCTTGTCCTGCTGTTCGTGATTGGCATAAGCATCTACATCTTCACGATTCGGAATCAAGCAGAGCAATTCGCGGCATACGGCTATCCCGGAATCTTCTTGATATCGATTCTGGCGAACGCCACCATGCTGATTCCGGCGCCGGGTTTTGCCATCGTCTTTGCCATGGGCGGAGTATTCAATCCGTTGTTGGTTGGGATTGTGGCAGGCGCGGGCGCGGCGGTCGGAGAATTATCCGGCTACATGGCAGGCTTCAGCGGACAAGTGGTGGCAGAAAAAACCAAAGTCTATGAACGCATCGAGAACTGGATGCAACGATATGGCACGCTGACGATTTTCGTATTGGCAGCGATTCCCAATCCGTTCTTCGATTTTGCCGGAATGGCGGCCGGCGCGTTGAAGATGCCTCTGCAGAAATTTATGGCTGCATGTCTGTTAGGCAAGATTGTCAAGATGTTGCTCTTTGCCTATGCCGGCGCGTATTCCATAAACTGGTTGTTCAATATCATGAAGTAATCGATAATACGCCGCGTCTTTTCGCAACGACATTAGAAAAGAGAAAGTCTGCCAAATGCTTCGGCATGACCTTCTTCCTGCCAAAACCATGACCACTTCAAAGGACGATAAGGCTATAATTCTGAAGCAAGACGTTTTAGAGACAACAGCGTTTGCTATAAGGAGAATCCTATGTTAGTCGGTGAAAGAATGTCACGTCCTGTAATATCGGTAAATGTAGACACCCCCATTAATGACGTATTGGCGCTCTTTAAAAAGGAACACATTCGACGTGCTCCCGTGATCAAGAATGGCAAGCTGGTCGGCATTGTTTCACAGTCGGACCTGCTGAACGCTTCGCCTTCGCCGGTATCAAGTCTGAGCATTTGGGAAATGAATTACCTGCTCTCCAAAGTAACTGTCAAACAAGTAATGACGAAAAAGGTCCTGACGGTTAAACAAGATACACCTATCGAAGAGGTAGCACGCATCATGGCCGACAACAAGATCGGCGGATTGCCCGTTGTGAGAGACGGCAAAGTGATCGGCATGATCACCGAGACCGACTTGTTCAAGGTCTTCCTTGAGTTGATGGGGGCGCGTGAAGAAGGCGTCCGCGTTACAGCCGCCCTCAAGAATCGCCCCGGCGAACTCGCCAAGCTCACAAAGGTCCTGGCAAACCTCGGCGGCAACATCGTTGCCTTCGGTGAATTCTCCGGCGAAGACCCCAGCACGAAAATGATTACGTTCAAAGTTGCCGGTTTGAAGAAGTCAGATGTCAAGAACGCGGTATTGAAGATCACCCGCGATCTTTGGGATATACGGTAAATCGAAAAAGTCAAGAACAAAACCCCGATTGTCTCGGGGTTTTGTGTTTAATCGTAACCATCAAATATTTCGCCCTGAGCGAACGCGAAGCGGAAGTCGAAGGGCCAATTCAAAGACTTCATCCACGCTTCGACTGCGGCCTTCGTTTCGCTCAGCAAGATGATGATATTGTTTTCTTTATTTGTGCGCTCGATTGGGTCTGCGAGCAGGATTAAATTTTTTGCGACCTGCAGCCGGCGTCGACTTGGTATTCTTCAATTCATCGATCTCGTTTGCAGTCAAATGCCGCCATTCGCCGGGCTTGAGATTTCCGAGGGATAACGTTCCAATGCGGATGCGCACAATGCGGACGATCGGCAAGCCCAACGATGAACCGATCTCGCGGATCTGATGCTTGCGCCCCTCGCCCATCGTGACTCTCAGCCACGCGCCTTTTCCCGCGCCTGCTTCCACATAGACGTCCGCCGGTGCAGTTTTATATCCATCTTCGAGTACCACGCCGCGCCGCCAGGTTTGAATCTGCTCCGGGTCGGGACGGCGCGCCACCAAAACTTTGTATTCCTTTCGGTGACCATAGCGCGGATGCGTTAACTTATTCGTCAAGTCGCCATCGTTGGTCATGAGCGTCAAGCCTTCGCTGTCCCAATCCAAACGCCCGACCGGATAAAGATGCCCAACTTCGGGAATCAAATCCCGCACCGTTTTGCGTCCGACTTCATCGTCGACGGATGAAATAATGTTGCGCGGCTTGTAAAGTGCAATATAAGTTAACTTTTCCGCGGCGGCCAGCGGCTTGCCATCCAGCGTGACTTTATCCACAGCTAGATCCGCTTTTTGACCAAGCACCGCGACTTCCCCATTGACGCGCACGCGTCCGGCAGTGATGAATTCTTCGCAGGCACGGCGTGAGCCGTAACCCGCTTGAGCTAAAAGCTTTTGAAGGCGTTCAGGCATGGAACAATTATAGTCGAATAACAATATTCATTTCAGTCATGAACTTGACAGGCTTGTGAGATAGAATTGCAAGCACCACGCCTCTCTCGGGTGTGCGCTGGTAGGAGTCGGGCTTCTTTTTGTAGGTCAGACCCTTTGCACAAATATCTTGCGACGGCAGATCGAGAGTGAACATGAATCATCGAAAGCATATGATAGGGGTCGGCACTTGTATCCTGCTGGCAGCCAGTCTGGCATGCAGTAGTATTTCACAACCCAGACCCACACCTACACCGGTCAACTTACTTGGGAGAAAAGCATCGATCCCTAAGGATGCTGTCAAGATGTCTCCAGACAACGATCAAAACCCTCCTCTTTTGCACACGAGTGATTTTGAGCCGCCGGTACCGGTACCCGGACTTGTCAATACCGCAGGCGCTGAAGATGGCGTTTTTGTCACTCCCGATGGGAACACCATGTATTTCTTCTTCACGCCCGACGTAAATGTTCCGGTCGAGAAGCAAATCCTGGACGGGGTTACCGGCCTATACGTATCTCACAAAAACAATGGCATCTGGGGCAAGCCGGAAAGGATTATTTTGCAGGATCCTGGCAAGCTGGCCATGGACGGTTGTGTATTCGTTCAAGGGAATGTCATGTGGTTCTGCTCGGCTAGGGACGGCTATACAGGCGTGCATTGGTTCACCGCTGATTACAAGGATGGAAAGTGGCAGAATTGGAAAAATGCAGACTTCAATCCCGAATATCAGGTCGGCGAATTGCACATCTCGCGTGACGGCCACGAACTCTATTTTGGATCGAAAAGGCCGGGCGGAAAGGGGGGACTGGATATTTGGGTTTCCAAATTGGTCGATGGAACATGGCAAGAGCCACTCAACGTTGCTGCAGTGAACACACCGGACGATGAAGGTTGGCCAGCGTTGAACCCTGCAGAAAATGAATTGTGGATTACGAGGAACTGGGGAGTGTGGAGATCGAAAAGAGTCAAGGGAGAATGGCAGGCCGCGGAGCTAATCGTATCGCCATTGGCAGGAGAAGCTTCAGTTGACAGCGCAGGGAATTTGTATTTTGTGCATCACTTCTATGTGAATGGCAAGATGATCGAAGCAGATATCTATGTAGCCTACAAGAAAAAATGAGAAAGCCATGTCGCAAGCACAAATCGTTGTTGCACATGCCTAGCTGGAGTGTATACTAACAGCTTCATGAGAAAATTCATCGTCAAATTAGGGCACGTCCAATCCGTAATCGTTATTACAGTTTTTAGCTGCCTTACTTCAGTCCTAACCACATTGTTTATCACATATTGCTATGCCTGGTTCGGCATAAAGTTGGATATTATTTCTCATGTAACCATAGCAATCCTTGTCCCCTTAGTTCTGGCGCCGCCCATAAGTTGGTTAATTGTTGGCGTACTCTTAAAAATAAGTCAACTCGAAGTAGAGATGAGAAAGATGGCAACGTTCGATCCGCTTACAGGACTGTTTAATAGGCACGCTTTTATGGAACGGGCAACCTATGTCTTTGATCTCGCAACGAGAGAAGGGTTTGAGATTTCAGTTTTGCTCATGGATTTGGATCATTTCAAAGCGATCAACGATAAATTTGGACATGCCAGCGGAGACAAGGTCTTGACAACCTTTGGCAAAGTCGTTACTCAGCTTGTCCGAAAAAGCGATGTTGCCGGGCGTTGGGGAGGAGAAGAATTTGCGTTCCTACTTCCCCATACATCCGAAGACCAGGCGTGGAAATTTGCAGAAAGGCTGCATGAAACAATCGGCCGTACCGCTTTCGAGCATGACAGTCATGCCATACGAATTACAATGAGTATTGGTATCGTAACTTTATTAAAAGGCGCAGAATGCAATATCGAAAAATCGCTCAGTATGGCAGATAAAGCGATGTACCAAGCCAAAGAAAACGGAAGAAATCGATCTGCAATATACCATGAGAGGCATGAGAGATCGGATGCGTCCAACACAATATTCTGAAGAACCTTGGAGACGTGAAAGCTGTGATGCAATCAGCCGATCAGGTTCACCCCTTCAACATCTCATCGTGAGTATTATCTTCCTCGGCCACTTCGAGCGGCGGCAATTCCGTGATGGAGTTGATGCCAAAGTGCTGTAAAAATTCCGGCGCGGTGGAATAAAGGATCGGGCGGCCGGGGCCATCGGCGCGTCCACTCTCAATGATCAGCCCTTTACTCAACAGACTCTTCAACATGCTGTCCGAGTTGACGCCGCGGATCGAATCGATTTGCGGATGAGTCACCGGCTGTTGATACGCGATGATCGCCAGCGTCTCAAGCGCGGCACGCGTCAGATGAGTCGTCGCATCGAGACCCAGGAACCGCTCCACCGTCGATGCAAGCTCCGGAGTCGTGGTCAATTGCACGCGTCCGCTGTGACGCTGTAACCGCAATCCGCGCGTTTGAAGCGCCGATTCCAATTCCTTCAGCGCGGCTTCGACCATCGAGGGCGACACATCCAGCGCTTCCGCCAGGCTCGCGGTCGCCACCGGTTCCGCGGCGACAAAGAGCAATCCTTCGATTTGAACCGCCAGCGGCAGGTCATTGTTCTCGTTTTCGCTCATGCTATAATAGCTCCTCGATTTTCGGATGTCATTGCAAATCACAAAAACAATGACACTATATGAGATGAAGAATGAAAAAACTCTACCTTGCTTTTCTAGCTCTTGCTCTCGCAGCGCTCGCCTGCTCGGTCTTCATGGGCGGCCCCAGTTATCCCGCCACGACCGTTCCCGTCTCGAGCACAGCTGCAC
>JBJKOR010000745.1:0-1593 GCA_046707185.1 Anaerolineales bacterium
CGGTAAGCCAATTCGCGAGTCGCGCGATATCGATGTGCCGCTGCTGGCGCGTCACTTTTATTATTACGCAGGTTGGGCACAATTAATGGAAACCGAGTTGAGCGATTATCAACCCGTTGGCGTGGTGGGACAAATTATTCCATGGAACTTTCCATTGTTGATGCTGGCATGGAAGATCGCGCCTGCGATTGCGATGGGCAATACGGTTGTGTTGAAGCCTGCGTCTTATACGCGTCTCAGCGCGTTGTTGTTTGCTGAAATCGTTGCCGAAGCGGGATTGCCAGCTGGTGTCATCAATATCGTTACCGGAAGCAGCAGCGCCGGTTCGATGATCGTCACGCATCCCGATGTGGATAAGATTGCATTCACGGGTTCAACGGATGTCGGTCGCACGCTGCGGCATCAAACCGCGGGTTCTGGAAAAAAGCTATCGCTTGAACACGGCGGCAAGAGCCCGTTTGTGGTGTTTGAAGATGCCGATTTGGACGGAGCCGTTGAAGGCGTGGTGGATGCGATCTGGTTCAATCAAGGTCAAGTCTGTTGTGCAGGCTCGCGTCTCATCGTGCAGGAAAACGTCGCGGAGAAATTCATCCGCAAACTCAAAGCGCGCATGGAACATATGCGCGTCGGCGATCCGCTCGATAAATCCATCGACATGGGCGCCATCGTTGACCAGACTCAGTGGGACACGATCGATCATTGGGTGAAGACCGGCGTGAGCGAAGGCGCGCAATGCTATCAGCCGAATATTGCGTTGCCATCGAAGGGGCTCTTTTACAAGCCCACGCTTCTCACCGGACTCGATCCAGCGGCGTCCACCGTGCAAGAAGAAATCTTCGGACCCGTTTTGGTTTCTTTAACATTCCGAACTCCTGCCGAAGCGATTGCACTTGCGAACAACACACGCTACGGACTCGCCGCGAGTGTATGGAGCGATAACATCAATCTCGCGCTCGATGTTGCCAGCAAAATTAAAGCAGGTTCGTTGTGGATCAATTGCACGAATCTTTTTGATGGTGCATCGGGCTTTGGCGGATATCGCGAATCTGGATTCGGACGCGAAGGCGGCAAAGAAGGTTTGTTTGAATATTTGCGACCGAAATGGATGGATCGTCCGCGACCAGACTTTGGTCTCGATACGGCGACGAACACGCCTACTCGACCGCCGCTGGATGGAAAGAAGTGGGGCGAACATATTCCGGCGCGTCCCACGCTATTGAATCACTCTGAGCGGGGCGATGGAGGAGCGCAGTCGAAGAGCCTGCCCCGCATTGATCGCACACCGAAGATGTATATCGGCGGAAAGCAAGTCCGTCCCGATGGGCATTACACGATCTGTGTTCTTGATGCGGATGGAAAAGTGATCGGTCAAGTCGGTGACGGCAACCGCAAGGATATCCGTGACGCCGTCGAAGCCGCGCACGCCGCACATTTAGCAAAGCCCGGTTGGGCGATGCGGCACGGATACAACCGTTCGCAGATTCTATATTTCATTGCTGAGAACCTTGATGCACGCAATGAAGAGTTTGTAAAACAGATTGCAGCAATGACGGGACGCACGCAAGAGTCTGCGCAAGCTGAAGTGGACGCGGC
>JBJKOR010000746.1:0-4741 GCA_046707185.1 Anaerolineales bacterium
TTCCTTCCTTTACCAATTTATCGCCCTCATAAATCGAATACTTCACGGCAATTGGGAATGCACGCTCCAGCATGGCATGCACCGAACAATATTTGGTTATCGAAAGTTCGACGGCGCGGCGAACCGCCCCCTCGTCCACGCTGTGACCGTTCACTACATATTCCAAAACGGCCTTCACAAAACGCTTCGGATGTTCGGTGGCGCGTTCAGCGTTGACCTTGACTTCAAAGGCGGTCACATCCACTCTCTTCTTGACCAAAATCGAAATCACGTCCATGGCCGTGCAGCCTGCCAATGCAATGGTCACCATCTCCATGGGACCTACGCCTGTTTCGGGACCGGAATGGCTGTCCAGTTTGATCGGATAGCCGCTATCGGCCATTCCCACAAATTGCAGTTCTTTTTGCCAAGTTACTTTTGCTTCCATGAAATCACTCCTTAATCAAAGGTTCGACATATTTTTCCAGGTTTTGTTCACTGATCGCGCCCAGCCACTCGAGGCGAATCATATCGTTGCGGTCGATCACGTAGGAACTGGGCAGGTTCATTGTCTTGAAGGCCTGATCGGTTGCCTGATGGGCCGGGTCGAGCCAGATCGAAAAGGTCAGGTTATATTTCTGCGCGAACGATACTACATCCGCCGTTGGGTCGCCATCTTCGACGGCAATCACTGCAAATCCTTCGCGTTGATGCTCGTCAAAAAATTTTTGCAGATTGGGCATCTCGGCCTGGCAGGGCGGGCACCACGTTGCCCATAAGTTGACCAATACCACCTGCCCGCGATAATCGGACAGGGAGTGTTGCACGCCGTGAATATCGGTGAGAGTCAGGGCTGGCGCAGCCATCTGGACCTTGGCCGGAATCGCTGAAAAATCAGTCGGCGATTCCACATTGACCTGGCTCTGTGCCTGCACGATCAGCAGGTAGACGGCGAAACCAGTCACAATCAAACCAAGACCCAGCACAATCAAAGCCAGCGCCCGATAATTGGATGGCCGCGTCCTTGCTTTTCGAATAAAAGGATCAGGATTTAACGCCATTGCAGACTAGTATAACTCACGATTGCCGCGTCATATTTAAGAAATGATGAACGTCCGTGCAAAGAGGAAATTTGATACTATAAGCCTCCTCCACTCCGGGATAAGATGCTTAGATGCTGGCCACGGTAAAACAAATTCCGCTCTTGCGCGATTTAAGCGCCGAACAATTGGAAGTGCTCCTTCCGTCGTTTGAGTTGTGCACCTGTCCGGCCAACCATCCCATTTTTTTGCAGAATGAACAAGCTACACATTTATATCTCCTTGTGAACGGCACCGTAGCAATCCAATACAAACCCTACGATGGAAAGGCGATGACCCTGACCCACCTCCATCATGGAGACGTATTCGGCTGGTCCGCAGTTGTAGGAGGCGCGACGTACACATCCAGCACCTACAGCGAAACAAAAGTCGAAGCGGTTCGAATACATGGCTTGGCGTTGCGAAAGTTATGCAGCAACAATCCCGAGGTGGCAAGCATTATTCTGGAACGGCTGGCTGAAGCAGTTTCGGGTCGCTGGAAGGATGCGAGCAAACAAGTTCAATCCATTCTGCAACGAAACTTGAATCAGAGCGGCAAATCGAAAGTGAGATAACTGCTGGAGGGCAGTGTCGATAAAGTCCCTGCAATTTTGCGGGGACTTTATCAATAGTCTCGGCACGAGTCGGTTGGCGCTTTCTGACTAGAAAAAAGGGGACATTCTACTCTTGACTTCCTTTTCGATGCCCAATTAAAATATGTTTACAACTTACGAGTTTCAGGGAAGAGATCCGGAGCAAATGCAAGCCGTGACGGAAGCCGAAGGTGCAAATCTGGCAAACAGCGAAACCAGATGAAACTCTCAGGCAAAAGGACCCTGTACTCGAAACACTCTGGAAAGTCCCGCGTGATGCGGAACACCGACGGTGTAAATTTAGTTCGATAGTTTAGTAGTTCGGTAGTCGAGTAGCTGAAAGGCTAAACTACACAGCCATGCGACTAAATAACTACATGACGAGTGACTATCCGACTAAACGAATCTCTCAGGTCAATTTACAGAGGACGCGCAATGTAATTTTGTGCGTCCTTTTTGATTCGCATAATCTATTTCTCTCGAGGAGCTAAAACATGAACACACCTGCCAATCTAAAATACGCAAAGTCCGATGAATGGTTCGATCCATCCAGCGGCGCGATGGGCTTGAGCGATTATGCCCAATCGCAACTCTCCGATATCGTCTTCGTTGAAATTCTTGTCGAGGCGGGCGATACAGTCGAAGTCGGCAGCCAGATCGCTTCCGTGGAATCGGTCAAAGCCTCGGCAGAGATTTATGCCCCCGCCGCGGGAACCGTGACCGCTGTCAACAAAGCCTTGACGGATAAGCCGGAAACGCTCAACAGCGATCCGTACGATGCGGGCTGGATGGTCAAGGTTGAGAACGGTCAACCCGGCGATATGATGGACTCCGCCGCATACGAAAAGTATTGTGCGGAAAGAACACACTAATTAAATGTCATTGCGAGCGCCGTCGCGTTGAGCTTGTCGAAACGCAAGGCGCGTGGCAATCTCATATAACCTGCAAACAATAGTCTGAAAATGAGATGAGATTGCCACGTCGCTACGCTCCTCGCAATGACATGTGAGGTACTATGACTTATATTCCCATTAGTCCCAAAGAACGGGATACGATGTTGGAAACCATCGGCGTAAAGACGCTGGATGATTTGTTCAAGGATGTGCCAGCCAAACATCGCTTCCCAAAGTTGGATCTGCCTCCCGCGCTGACCGAGATGGAAGCCGCGGCGGAACTGGCCGACATCGCCGCCGGCAATGAGAACGTGCGCGGCGATTTGATCTCCTTCCTCGGCGCGGGCGCATACAACCATTACATTCCGTCCGTTGTGGATCATATTCTGCGCCGCGGCGAATTCTATACCGCGTACACGCCATATCAACCGGAAATTTCTCAAGGCACATTACAAGCCATCTTTGAATACCAATCCTTGATGACGACATTGACTGGCATGGAAGTTTCCAATGCTTCGCATTACGATGGCGCGACTGCCACAGCCGAAGCCGTCAATTTGGCTTGGGCGCAATTCCGCGGTAAACGCAAAAGGGTCGTCATTTCTCCGACCGTTCATCCGCAATACCGTGAAGTGATTCGCACCTACACCCAGGGCATGGAATTGCAACTCGCCGGTGATGACGAAAAGGCCAATCTCGATGCAAGTCCCGAAGAACTCCAATCTCTCATTGACGAAAATACGATGCTCGTCATCGTTCAATATCCTGACTTCTTCGGACGCATCCATGATTACACCAAACTCATCGAAGCCGCGCACGGCAAAGGCGCGTTGGTTTGCGTTGTTGCGAATCCGACTGCATTGGCATTACTCAAAACTCCGGGTGAAATGGGCGCAGATGTCGTCGTCGGCGATGGACAACCGCTTGGCATTCCGCTTTGGTTCGGCGGACCGACACTTGGATTCTTCACCACGAAGAAATCGTATGTGCACAAAATGGCGGGACGCCTCGTCGGTGAAACCATCGACTCGCATGGACAACGCGCTTATGTGCTCACCCTGACCGCCCGTGAACAACACATCAAGCGCGAACGCGCCACGTCAAACATTTGCTCCAATGAGGGACTGCTCGCGCTGGGTTCCGCAGTGTATATGTCGGTACTGGGCAAAACCGGCATGAGACAGGTCGCCGAGCTGTGTTATCACAACGCCCATTATGCAGCCGAGCAGCTCAGCAAAATCAAAGGCATGGGCTTGTGCTTCTCCGAGCCATTCTTTCATGAGTTTGCTTTGTGCGTGGATCAGCCTGCTGAGGAAGTCAACGCGCATTTGCTCGAACACGGCATCGTCGGCGGCTATGCGCTCGGCAATGACTATCCCGCCTTGAAGAATCATTTATTGATCGCGGTGACCGAGATGAACACGAAAGAAGAGATCGATACGCTGGTGGATGTTCTTTCGGAGGTGAACCATGACTGACGTTTCGGCTACGACTTCGTCTCCGCTCAACGCGAAGATTATTGAACCAACCATCTTCGAGCTTTCATCGCCCGGACGAACCGGCGTGACTTTCCCCGACCCGGATGTGCCGCGCGCCGAATTACCGGAGTCCATGCTGAGAGCGGACCTGCCGCTCCCCGAACTCGCGGAAGTGGATGTGGTTCGACACTACATGCATCTCAGCAAATTCAACTACAGCGTGGACGGTGGGTTTTATCCGCTCGGCTCGTGCACGATGAAATACAACCCGAAGATCGATGAAGATACGTGCCGATTGCCGGGCTTCTTAAATACACATCCGCTTCAACCGATTGAAACGGTTCAAGGTAACCTGGCTTTGATGTACACCTTGCAAGATTGGTTGAAGGAAATCAGCGGCTTTGCAGCCGTGACACTCCAACCCGCAGCGGGCGCGCACGGAGAATTGACCGGCGTGTTGATCATGCGCGCCTATCACAAGTCACGCGGCGATACAAAGCGCGTCAAGATGCTCATCCCTGATTCAGCACATGGAACGAATCCCGCTTCGTCAGGCATGATCGGATTGCAGATCGTCCAAATCCCATCCGACGCGCGCGGCAACGTCGATTTAAAAGTGCTGAAAGAACATTGCGACGATACTGTCGTTGGGATGATGCTCACCAACCCCAACACACTGGGTCTCTTCGATGAACATGTCGAAGAAGTGTGTAAGCTCG
>JBJKOR010000747.1:0-1640 GCA_046707185.1 Anaerolineales bacterium
GAAAATGGACTTGGGTGACGTGGTTCATCTGAAGGCAAACGTGCCACCCGGGAAAAGCGTAGTTCTATCCGTCTCCATGAGAGCGCCGCAGAATCGCGGCATGTACACAACTTACTGGGGTATGCGGCAGGGAAATACCTACTTCTGTCGTTTGAAGCTGGAAATACACACACAATAATACTGGAAACTGGATTTGAGCATCCCAGATGCCGAGTGATCGTCGCCGATAGCAGGAAAGCAGGCGGACCACAAAATAGTGCAAGTGATAGAATAGCGTATCAGAGATAAAATTCCAGTACGCCATTTGTTTTTGGATTCATAACCGCTTGATTAGGAGCCGACTATGATAAGAAGCATAAAGTCGAAGGCGTTTGAATGAGTCCACCACTATTAGATCGTGAAGAAGGGTCGGTAATCGGCCTCATTATAGGCGCTCTCTTGGGCCCCGTCGTTCTTATAGCTTTGACCTTCCTGCCAGCCTTCTTTCCTTCTGACACTTTCCCCCAGTTGGTACTTGTGCTCGGCTTTGCCCCATTAGGCTATTGTTTTCTTGGTATCATTTTCAGCTTAGTATTTGGTGCCATTGGTTCTTTTATCGGTTTAATAATTTTCCACAAAAAACGTATAAAATCATAACCCAACGGGTATTGAGCCAAAATACGCTTGGTTACTGCTTCAACAAATCCTCGGTAACATCTCCCCCGCTAACATATCCACCACGCGCTGACTGCCAATCGCAGTCTTCATCAAGACGCGCCCACGCGGTTCGGCGGTCACTTCGCCGATAATGACGGCTTCTTCGCCGTAGCGCGTTTGGCGCATGACATTCAACACCGCGTCCGCGTCTTCACGCGCCACCATCGCAATCAATTTACCTTCGTTGGCGATATACAACGGATCGAATCCCAGCATCTCACATGCCGCGTCCACTTCGGGATGAACTGGAATGGTCTCTTCGTTCAAAACAATTCCAACGTTCGATTGCGAGGCAATTTCATTCAGCGTTGTTCCCAGCCCACCGCGCGGTGGGTCGCTCAAAACGTGAACATTCTTGTTGGCATCCAGCATTGCGTCGATCAAATGATTGAGCGGAGCCACGTCGCTTTGAATAGTTGATTCAAAGCCCAACTCGCCGCGCGCCCCGAGCACCGCGATGCCATGATCGCCAAGCGTCCCGGAGAGTATCACCACATCGCCCGGCTTGGCTTGCGCTCCGCCGACTTTTACATTCGGTTGCACCACGCCAACACCGGCGGTCGTGATGTAAAGGCCGTCGGCTTTGCCTTTTTGCACAACTTTCGTATCGCCCGCCACGATCTGAACATTCGCTTCCTGCGCGGCCGCTTTCATCGAGTCAAGCACGCGTTGAAGCGTATCAATGGATAAACCTTCTTCGAGAATGAATCCCGCTGTCAAATATAAAGGCGTCGCACCCAGCATCGCCACGTCATTGACCGTGCCGCAGACCGCCAAGCGTCCGATGTCGCCGCCGAGAAAGAACAACGGCGAGACGACATGCGCGTCGGTGCTGATCGAGAGCTGGACTCCGCTCTTCGGTTCGAGAGCCGCCGCGTCGTCACCGGCACGCAGCGCGGTGTTATCGAATGCGGGCAAAAAGTAATTCTGAATCAAACGATGCG
>JBJKOR010000748.1:0-1162 GCA_046707185.1 Anaerolineales bacterium
CTTCGACTGGAATAACGCTTGACAGGAGTGTCCGCAAACTTTTCAACCCCCGCAAAATCCACGATACTTCGACAGGCTCAGTACAAGTCTCATCGAACTTGCGATCCACTTCTTTGCGGGTCATGCCATGGCTTGCCCTGAGTGGCGAAGCCGTATCGAAGGGATCGCGCCATTGAGATAGGTATTTTCACGCCCGGTTAGTTCGGGATGAAAGCCCGTTCCAACTTCGAGCAAACTGGCCACCCGGCCCTTCACTTTTATTTTGCCTTCGGTGGGAGCTGTAACTCGCGAAATGATCTTGAGCAGGGTGCTTTTTCCCGCACCGTTCTTTCCAATGATGCCCAGCACTTCGCCCTGCTCAACCTTGAAGTTGATGTCTTTAAGCGCCCAAACTTCTTCGCCATCGCGGTTGCCGTAATCGGTATCGCCAATGCGAAGCATGGGGTTGGGCTTGCCGCGCACCTTCGCCCACCAGACCTGCAGGTCGCGGCTCAATGTGCCGGCCGCTCGCCCCGCGCAGGCGTCAGCCGGAGACGGGGTGTCGATCTGTCCGAGATGATAGGCTTTACTTAAGTGTTCAACAGAAATAACGGGAGACATAATGAAAGGATGAAGGATGAGAGATGCAGGATGAAGGATAAAGCAACTATGACTTCCCAAGCCACTCTTCGCGTGTAACTCCAGCTTGCCGAAGAAGGCGCGTCAAAAACCCAACGCTGATGTCGCCTTCGTGCGGATTGGGAATAATGATCGTGATATCGTCTCGGCGCATCTGCGGATGCCGCCCCCCAGCATAGGGTCCTTCGAAACCCAATTTCCGCATTCGCCGTACGAACTCGCGCTGAGATACAGGTTTCAAACCAGGCATGTGATAATGTCAAGCAGGTTGAGCGATCTTACTTAAATCAATACCCGCCAAAATGGGAATAGGCAACCCCAAGCGCAATCTTAATGCAATCCAATCGCTCAATGCTTCCCGAAGTTCACGCCGACACCCTTCGAGCGTCTTGTGGCGCGCCCATACACCTTGAAGCCCGGGAATTTCTCCCCAATATTTTCCTTCGCCTTCCATAACCTCGTAGACGGCTTGTTCCATTGCCTGGTCAATATAATTTGCGAGCATAGTTCAATTCACCTTCTCTTCATCTCGTCGAGAACTTTA
>JBJKOR010000749.1:0-2964 GCA_046707185.1 Anaerolineales bacterium
TCCATGAACGATTTGCCTTCTGGTTGCACAAAAGTTACGCTAGGAATGCCGAATCCTGACAAATCGATTTCCCAAATTCCAAATCCCGATGAGACGATAATCTTTTTAGACGCCTATGATGAAGATACAAAAGCAATACAAGTTCAAAATAAACGTATTCTCTATCTAATGAAATTGTGCCAAAAATTTTCAAAAGTAGTTGTAACTTGCCGAACACAATTCTTTCCAAAAGATCAGGAAATTCCCATTGAGACAGGAATTTTTCGACTGGGTCCTATAGCGGCTGGAACGAACAAAGGATATGAATTCTTAAAGCTTTACTTATCCCCATTTGACGATGGTGAAGTCAGAAACTATATCAATAAACGCTACCCTTGGTGGGAATATAGTTGTCGCGTAAAGGCTTATGAGCTTATTTCAAAGATTCCTCAGCTTAGTGTTCGCCCAATGTTACTAGCCTATATACCTGATTTAATTACACAAGAAAAAGAGATTAAATATCCGTATGAGCTTTATGAAATAATGATTCAAGAATGGATTAAACGCGAGAAATATTGGATCGACAGTAATGACCTTAGAACGTTTTCGGAATTAATGGCTATAGATATTTTCAAAAATCGCATAGCAAGAGGAGCGGAACAAATTGCGCCTGACGACCTTCCGCAGTTATTAGAAAAATGGAAAATAAAAATCGAGCAGTGGAAATTAAAGAATAGATCATTACTAAATAGAGATACAGTTGGAAATTTAAAATTCTCTCATAGGTCAATTATGGAATACCTGGTTACCAAGAGAATTATTGAAGGAGACAAGGAATCATTTGGATTTGTTCTCACTGATCAAATGAAAATCTTTTTGGCTGAAATGCTTGATTTGCCCCTTTCTAAAACTTTGCTTGGCGTTATTTTAGAGGTTGTTGATCCGACTGACCCAAATGCCAAATTTGACTACTCTTGGGATGCGTGGCTACGATTAACTTTAGTAATTAATAAACTTGGCATTAAAGGCAAATATTGGATAACAAGTTCATCTGGTTTCGAGAAAGCGTTGACTCAGGTAAGCGAAGATACTCTTAAATCTTATGCAACCGTGTTACGATCTGTATGGGAAAAACAAAAAGTCCTATCCAAAAAAGCTTTCCAAGAAGTCTTTAAAAGAATCCATGCTCAGGGGCCTAGCGACTTAAGGAAATTTAGATCTATACTCTATATAGCTTTAGATTCGATTTCTGATAATGATCTGAAAATTATTGGCCAAGTACTAACGACTGCTAAAAGTGGAATTAGCTTGATAGCTGCTGAAGAGGCATTAAAGAATATTGTCGTTTTTGGAAGTACCGAACAAGCTGCCCAAGAACACTTTTCTCAATTGATACATAAATTCATTAGACAAAATGGAATAGAGGAGCTCCAAACCATCAGAAGCATGAATCGAAGATTGCTGGATACAGGAATAAGAAAATATCCGGCTGGCAACTTCGAACATTTTTACCTTTCCTATATAGGTTTGCCTCACCGTATTAAATAGTTAAGTTTGTCAGCTATGTTACTAAGGCTGATACCGACTGAGCATAGTCGTTAGTGACATAACAATGCAATTAAATTGAATGGACAAAAACTGGAAATAGAATGTTTCAACTATCCGACCACTGGAAAAAGTTATATCCCAATGCACACGTTGGCGTATTAGCAATGCACAACGTAGTCAATCCGCCGCATCACGCCAAATTGGAAAAACGGAAGTCCGCGTTAGAAGAAGAACTACGTTCACGATTTGCGGGACAAGACCGCGCCGCGATTCTGAGTCATCCGATTCTAAAAGCATACGACGATTATTATCGACAGTTCAAAAAGACCTATCATGTGCAGCTTCAATTAGAGTCGATTGTTTCCAAAGGCAAATCCATTCCAAGCGTGGCGGCGCTGGTCGAGGCCATGTTCATGGCAGAGATGAACGATCTGCTTTTGACGGCGGGACATGATTTGGATTCGATTCACTTGCCAATGACGTTGGATATTGCTCAAGGAAATGAAACGTATACGCTTCTACGCGGCACGGAACAAATCACGAAAGCGAATGACATGATGATTCGTGATGGCGGAGGAATCATCTCCAGCATCATCTATGGACCGGATTCACGTACGCAGATCACACCTCAGACGCGGAACGCCGTCTTCACCACGTACGCGCCGGCCGGGGTCGGAGAAGAAGCGGTGATAGATCATCTGAAAGAGATTCAACAAAACATCGAACTCATCGCTCCGAATGCAAAAGTCGAGATGATCAAAGTCTTTGGCACAGACTAAAACAAAGAATCGGCGGGATTTTAAGTTCTTAAACTATTATCAAATTTTGGAATCAATGATATATATCGGAGAACTTAGCAGTGAAGAAGGATCCTTAGAACCATGGAAAACGTTCCGCAATATTGGGGGCTATCTTCATGCATCGATCTCTACGAATGCGATCTCGAATTGATGAAGGATGCCGATGCGATCCGTGAATTCGCCAAGCAGTTATGCCACCGCATCAAGATGAAGCGTTACGGCGAAACACAAGTGGTGCATTTCGGCGACGATCCGCGCGTCAACGGCTTCAGCATGACTCAATTGATCGAGACATCGCTCATCTCGGCGCATTTTGCCGAAGCCAGCCGCGCCATTTATTTGGATGTGTTCAGCTGCGCGCCGTATGATCCAAAAGATACAGCAGAATTTGCGCTAAAGTATTTCAAGGGGAAACGTTATAGCTTGCACTCCGTCGAAAGAAAATAGGAATTTCTAGGAGTGACTAAGGTCGAAAACAATAACCAAGTATGTCGTTGCGAGGAGCGCAGCGACGAAGCAATCTCCTCATTTCATACAGGAGATTGCTTCGGGGAAGAACACCCCTCGCAACGACATATGTCTTGGATTTTAGGTATTCCCAAATTCCTTTTCAACTAAACAGCGGCTCGAATTGGCG
>JBJKOR010000750.1:0-7207 GCA_046707185.1 Anaerolineales bacterium
AGTTCAGCTGCTCTACCCCTGCCGCAATTTTTCTGCTGTGCAGATCGCATTGCAGCAATTGCGAAGTGGTGTATCGCTTGAGGCAGTTGGGCAGGGGCTCGCATCTTCCTTCAAAGGACAGGCGGAACGGATCGGGCAACTGGAGCAAGAACTCCAACTCTGCCAGAGTGAGAAAACCAATTGGAAGAACCAATTGGAAAGCTATTTGGCTGATCCCCTTCACGAACACCTGGAACAAACCAGGCGCGAACTCGAAGAGCAGAAGCAGCGAGCTGAGCGCGCCGAGAAGGAAGAAAGCGAACTGCACACTATGCTTGAGCGCGAGCGAAGACTCAACGCGGAAACGATTGCCCAGCTCGAAGCCGGTGTGCAGGAGCAGCAAGCTGTCATTGCTCAGCAGCATCTGAAGCTTCAGGAACTGCTGGGCACAGACACACAAATACACTTTGATCCACTTTAATCAGAGGGTCAATAAAGGAACCGATTTATGAGTGCAAAAACGGACGAAACAAACCATCAAGATTTGAAGCAGCTCTGGGCCGAGATCACCGCTCGCGTGGATGCGGACAAAGCACGTACTCTTTTGCGTTTGTTCGAACCCACCGGCGTGGCCGATGCTATGCAGCTGCAAAGCGTTGCCGATCTGTCCCGCGAGCGCTTCAACCTTTTGATCGAACGGATGCGTTTTCACGGACTGGTCGCTGAATGTCCATTGGAGATCAAACGACCGGGAGTGCGCGGCCGCTCGCCACGCGTATTTCTCTTGGCAGAGGAAGGCGCCAGACTATTATCCGAATGGAGCGGGAAAACCTTCCATCCCAGCGGACTACGGGATGACACTTCTGTCTTGCATGCTTTGGCGATTCTGGATGTGCATTCAGCAGCCGTTCGCAAGGGACTCGATGTGGTCACCGATCAAAACATCGAATATGACGATGACAAACACCTTCGTCCCGATCTGTTGGTCCGCGCGGTCACGGGTGAGAAGATCATCTATGAAGTGGAGCAGTCTGCCAGTCCTGCTACCTTGCGCCGCATCAAGGAAAGTCTGGAACACAAGCAAGCCTTCTTCTGTTCATCAGTATCTTCGGGAATTCTGCATGAAGTCCGGATGCTGGTCAATTTGCCACGCGGCAAGACCTGGGAACGCACCTTGGAAATCTGGCAGCGTGCTATGAAGGTTGTGCTCGAAGAAAATAAAAAGCCGCTGGTCTTTCGATTATTGGTTCTGCCGCTCGGAGAATTCCTGATGCATCCCGATTGGGAGGCGCAGGCTGGGATTTATTGGGGCGAGATCAAAATGAAGGATGAGAAGGCAGCCGCGAAGGAAAGAAGTTCTCTGGCGATCCGATTTCCGGGCAATTTGCAATATCACACACGACGCGACGAACGCTTTGTGTTGAATGCGCTTCTTGAATACTTTCTCAAGGATGCAAACCACAAACCAGAAGAGTATCCCCAACCCGATCCGGAATTTCTGGAATTGATGCGCTTGATCTACTCCGCCTCCTTCGATCCTATGCGACCGGCGAGATGGCGGGCAGGCATCCCCCATGCTTCTTTGTTTCTCTTGAAGCAATATCTCAAAATGCATCCCGATCTATTGGAACGGTTGAACGAAGTGTTACATTGCGCACCGGGCAGCACGCGCTGGAATCCCACAATGATCCTGCATCGCATGCAGGTGGTAATCGATATCTTCCTGCGTTATCACGGCTGGCGTTCCAATGGCAGTTTATTGGCTGCGTCCGTGGTGAGCAGTTGGGAAGTGGAGGATGTGCGCACCTTTGGCGCCAAAGTCTTCATCCGCAATGCCGAAATCTTGATGGCAGACGATGAGATCGTGGTTCCAAGTCAATCCGAAGTGAATGAGACCGAACGTGCCTTGGAGTGGGTGTTGAAGGCGCTGTTTGAATACAGTCTCGATCTGGGATTGGGACGCGTCGAGTTTTGGTAGGAAGAACGCCTACCACTTCGGTAGAAGAAAAATATCAATGAACACGGAGACATACAATGAGTAACGAGATTGAACAATTTCAAAAGTATTTGCTGAGCCGCGATAAATCACCGAAAACGATTCTCGGATATAGTGCGGATCTCAAACAGGTCCAAAAGTGGCTGGGAAGTTCGTTAGCCTATTTGACGGCGGATGATGTGAGACGCTATCGCGATCATTTGCAACTGAAGGGAGCCAAACCCAACACGATCAGCAGACATCTAGCATCGCTGGTTGCCTTCGGGCAATGGGGGAGTACGTATGCGCATCTCTTCGCCGAGAACCCTGCCCTGTACATCGAGCCGGTGAAGGTCGCCATGCTGGCACCGCGCTGGCTGGATAAAGGTCAGAAGAAGAAGCTGCTCACGACAGTGGAGGATGACCTGCACCATGCGCGCGAGAAGTATCCGCGTCTGTGGCTGTTGCGCCAACGCGATGCGGTGATCGTGAAGTTGTTGTTTGCAACCGGGCTGCGCGTGAGTGAGTTGTGTGATCTGAAGATCACGGATGTTTCGATCAGCGAACGTAAAGGCTCGGTGTTGGTGCGGAACGGCAAGGGACGCAAACAAAGAGTGGTGACGCTGGGCAGTGAGATCCGCAAGGAACTCACGGATTGGCTGGAGATGAGACCGATGGCATCCACGGATTATCTCTTCATCGGGCAGAAGGGTGAGCCAATCCATCCGCGCGTGGTGCAGCGTTTGATCGAGCGTTACGCAGAAGAAGCGGGCTTGGAGAACGTCACGCCGCATGTGTTGAGACACACGTTTGCCCGCGAGTTATTGGACTGCGGAGCGAGTACCTTTGAAGTGGCGAAGCTCCTGGGACACAGCAGTCTGGACTCAACCTCACGCTATGTGATGCCGAGTGAAGACGATTTGCAGAATGTGGTGGAGAGAATGGGGCAGGCAGGGTAGGGAAGAGTACATCATGATAAAGAAGCAGGCATTCTGTTTAGATGGAATGCCTGCTTCTTTCTATGGAACGGGTCCGGCCCACTGTCTTCCCTATCGCCTGCTTCGCGGACCGCGCAGGCAAATGTAATCCGCGGGGTTCAAACTTGATCGAGCTTCCCAAGCGAAAGGGTTCGCAAGTCGAAAGTTTTGCCTTCAGAATCAGGACAGACTTGGTAGCGATCGCGCAGGAGCCGTTGAAAGGAATCAACGAATCCACGCACCAACTTTTGGCGGTTCGCCACTTCCTCCAAGAGCAGAAACTCCTCTTCATCGTTCCAGTGAGTATAGATTTTCAAGCGGAAGTTGTGCGCATCCTTGAGCGGTTCAGCCCGAAAGCGCACTACCTGATGCCATTCATCATTTTCGGATCGCGGCGGCTCCGAAACCAGGAAGACTCTCGTATGTTCAAACTCTGCGGGCAAATCGCCAGCTGCAATCTTTTCCAAAAAGACGATCCATTGCGGCCAGAATGGGCTGGTGTCTTGCAGCAGGCGGTCGAATACTTCCTGCTCATCCAATCTGACCTCGATGAAAATTTGTCCTTCCAAAAATCCAGTTTTATAATCGCCACTCACAGTAAATTCAACGGGCTGCGGCGAGTGAATATCTGACCGCAAAGGGATGCCGCGCAAAATGGCCTCCTGGATGTGCAGGACCGCCTGCCTTGGCGTGTACCAATCTTTTTCGACGGGCGGAAAATTCTGGGACACATCCAGCAGGGGAGGCAGAAAGGCTTGGATGACCGTCTGGCGTTCAATATCGGCATCGAACCAAGGGGCGTCGGATTTGTCGTGGACGATCTTTAGATGGACCAGAGGATTGTCGTCCGCGATGGCGGTCGCTCCGAACTTTGCCTCCACGCCTTCCTCGTCCCAGGAGAAGCGGGCCGGGAAACGCTGTCCTGCCACGGCTTTTACGAATTGCAAAAACGGCAGGAAGGGAGGAAAGGCATAGCTGGCAGACAGGTGATGGCGTTCACTGTCAATGGTTAGCCAGCAATCGATCCAGCCAATATGTTCATGGGGGTAATCAATTTCAAGCGCAAGGGTATGCATAAGAGTCTCCGATGTCAAGAAGATGTCCCATCAGGAATAGGGGAAGAAGCCGGTTATGACATTTATCAGTCAATGCCAAGCCGCCTTCGCTTTTCGCGCAGTTCTTCTCTAGCTGCCAGTAACATCCTGCCAAAATTGTTCACTCCAACGCCAATCACTATGTTCTTATGATCCCTCAGATCGGTCAGTGTATCTTCCAGCCATTTTTCCATCTCCGCCCGCGCTTCTTTCTTCCAGCCGTGCTTGTCCACCATTCTACCCTGCTCGGCAAGGACTTTTCCATCTTCATTCATCACCTTGATCTTGACCACTTGGATATCAAAGCCAAGAACGATGGGAGCGCGCATGATGGTCTCGTTCAACCATTCCGTGGTCTCATATTGACCAGATGCCCATTGTCCGTCTTCGAGCATCACGGTCTTTTCTGGATACCCTTTCCATCCCGCTGCATAAAAGATATCCCAATCAAATACCGGCAATCCCCAGCCGAATAATACCCATCGGATTTTAGCTCCCAGCTTTTTCCAGCGGATGGCGGCGACCTGCCAGCCGGTTTTCTGCTGGAGTATTCGATTGATGTATCCCATTATGCCTCCCGGAAAAAATATATCTATCGCAGATGATCCATCCTTCACCCCGCGCATTTGGGTCCTGAAGGAATAGTCTGTTGTGAGACAACGCCTTCTGGTGGCGGTTCTTTTATAGAGTTAGGGCGATAGATTGACGAAACGGCTCGCTGATTATACAGCATCCGCATTTACACGTCATTGCCAACAGCGAATGTCTGCTCTAACTTTTCTGAGAAAATAGTTCTGCTGGATCTTTTTTGACCAGCCAGAGACGCATGTGGTGCTCGTAAGGAAGGGGCGGACGCATGAGATTCTCAGATGATCTTGACCGCACCGCGCAAGTCAAGCAAACAACAACCGAAGATCCAATTCAGTGCCACTGAGTTTGTGAAGGGCACATCCATTGAACTCATTATGGCATAAAATTAGGAACCATTTCGAATGATGACTCTTGTGATTGGCGATATTCACGGCTGTTATGTCGAGCTCCGAGACCTGCTGGACAAGGCTG
Source organism: Anaerolineales bacterium (assembly GCA_046707185.1). Lineage (GTDB taxonomy): Bacteria > Chloroflexota > Anaerolineae > Anaerolineales > Villigracilaceae > Fen-1038. Next base: position 5,088 of record JBJKOR010000750.1, read on the forward strand.
GACTTGGAGATGATGACCTGATTCTGTCCCTTGGGGACTTTGTGGATCGCGGTCCCGAGACGCTGCAGGTGTTGGACTTCTTTCACGCTCATCCAAATGCTCATGCACTGATGGGCAATCATGAGCGCAAGCATGTCCGTGCCGCGCGTGGTGAGCTTAAACTTTCACTCTCCCAGCGCATCAGCAAACTCCAGTTGGCTGACCGTTATTCAAGCGAAGTCAAATGGATGAGCGCGCTGCCGCTTTATTCTCAACTCCAAGAGGCACTTATCGTACACGGCTTCTTTGAACCAAATGTTCCTTTGGAAGAGCAACTGCCCTCTGTGCTATGCGGAACACTCGGTGGAGCAAAGATTTTGCATGAACGTTATGACCGCCCTTGGTATGAACTTTATGAAGGTGATCAACCGATCATTGTGGGGCATCAGAACTATACCGACTCCGACCAGCCTTTTATTTATAAGGATAAGGTATTCGGATTGGATACAAGTTGTGTGCTGGGCAAGTGCCTGACGGGGATTCTCTTGCCATCTTTCCGAATCGTCTCTGTACCGAGCCGTGCAAACCATTGGGAGCGTGTTCGACGCGAATACAAAATGGCAAATCGTTCGAACATCGCTCGAGTGATCGAAGTTTGGTCCGAGCAGGACAACATCGCTCTCGCAGAATTGATCGAAAAGGTGGAAGCCGCGCATCAGACCGTTCTCGCGAAGCTTCAATTGTCAGCAGGATATAAGGAACTTATTCCGCGTCAACAAGCTAAATTGTATGCTGACATGGTGGGAAACGGACCCGCAGCTGCCCTTATGCAAAAGGCGCGAGTAGGAAACCTTGATCTTGAATCCGCGCGAAAAGTCGTGAAAAGTGCAACCCGAATCGAAGAGATTGCTCGTCAGGTTGATGAACTGATATAAGCGTCGCTCACTGCCTGTAACTGCCCTGAAGAATGGGCAGTCAATGCATTGACCTTAGGCTGTCGATCGCGCAGCACTCCAATAGGGGATAAGGCTATCCAGGTAATCGACAAAGCGTCGTTGTTCGTCGAAGGGTTTATCCGTGTTCATCAAGATGTTCCCTTACTTTGTCAATCCAATTAGTATCTAGTCTTAGAGTAACTATTCTTATATTCTCACCAACTGCAATTATCAATTGGATTGTTCCCATATTCTCAGCTTTAAAATCCAATGCTCGCTTTGGGGTAAGTTCTCCACTATCCGCGTAAAATTCAAATATCTCCTTTGGGAGATCAAAAGAGAATAGACGCTGGCTGCGAATTTGACTGGTGATGTACCATCCCCTTTCTTCCTCGCCTCTAAAGATTCGGACATGTTGTTCTTCGATTTCCCTTAATTGAATGTTAGGGTTAGGTATAAGTATGACTGGAAACCTGTTGTTTAGTAAAGCAATTACTCCTGCTCTTACAGTTCTACAAGCTTCAATGAAGCGCGTAAGTAATGGCAAGGTCGTTTCGTTTATTTCGTTCGGAAGTTGATTTATTTGTTGGCGCAGACTCTCGCGAATTGACATTCGCAATTGATGCAACTGTCGCTTACCCCTAGTTACACTGATCTCATTGTTCTCATCTGAGAAAGCATTTATGGCTTCTTTAATTTGTTGAAAATATGAGGCGTTCTCCAAAGCTAATAAATAGATATCGTGAGCATAGCTGTATTCTTGGGCATCTTTTGAAAATCCGCTTATAGATGCAATCGCATATTGATAGTGATAACGCTTTTTTAGTATTGTTGAAGTGGGTGATGGAATCCAATACTCTTCTGCATCTCGTAACACGCCAAATCCATTTCGCGCTACTTCCAGGCCAATGGGTCTGCTATAACACTTCGCTTCAAGTAACAGTCGTTGCGGGTAAGAAAAAGGCGGTGTAACAGTAAAATCGGCAATCGCATCTATTTGATGTCTTCCTCCGCGACCTTTTACCGCTATTCCTGCCGGATGACTTTCTAAAGTCTCATCTCCGTCAGCGGAATCTACTGTCTGATATCCCGACGCTCGAAGAAGATAAAGTATCGCCTCTTCAAGAAGGATTCCCCGCAGGTTCGAGAAATTTGCCATCTTACAACTCCTCCCCGAATGCCCTATCCGCCAGGACGGACGGCGTC
>JBJKOR010000751.1:0-4247 GCA_046707185.1 Anaerolineales bacterium
TCTTAAAGGTATATATCTGCTATAAGGGAGGAACACCTTTGAAGAATCATTCTCTGCTTTCGTCTTGTGGATGGAAGTCTCGTCCATCTCTTCCATCCTTTCCATAGCTTATCGAGTTTAAAAAGACAATAAGCTAAATTACTCTATGTAATCAATGGATGAGCCGTCGCTTGACTTCGGACGGTCTGGTTTCTATAAAGTCGTCCATGCAACAACCCTTACTCGCCAGCGATGAAGTCGTAAAGATTTTGAAAGTCAGTTGTTTCCTTTGCACATTCGGTGACGAAGCGAGAAGACCTCCTCATAATCCATGATGGAATCAAGCGTTAGGATTTGGCGCAATTTTTTGATCGAGTAATAATGGAATCACAACCTGCTTGATTGCGGGTGATGTACCGGGAAGTCCTCAGTATGAGGATGAGATTTGAACTCACAAACAAGAGTAAAGTTACAGTGAGCGCGGAGAGGCTCGAACTCTCAACCAATGGCTTAAAAGGCCACTGCTCTACCATTGAGCTACGCGCCCATCATTAACAGCGGACTGCATTCTATCATGGGCAGGTTGCATCGTCAACGTAATAGATCGGGATTTCACTGCGTCCAACAAAGGCGGAGACAAAATGACTGAAGTAAACTATGTAAAAGAAGAGACGTTCCAAGCCGAGGTGCTGAATGCAGAATTGCCGGTGCTGATCGATTTCACCGCTGGGTGGTGCCAGCCATGCAAGATGATCGATCCAATCGTGAGGCAGTTGGCGCAGGATTGGGATGGCAAGGCAAAAATCTTCAAGCTGGATGCCGATGAAAACCCGAACATCCTGATGCGCTATGGTGTGATGGGTATTCCCACGCTCATGCTTTTCAAGCACGGGGAGGTGAAGGAACGCATCACAGGCTATCAGCCCAAAGAAAAATTGCTGTCGAAACTCAACCCTCATCTCTAGAATCAAAAACGGGTCCCGCGGGACCCATTTTTGATTCCGTTCAATCGTTCGATTCTCGCAACTGATTTTCCAGCTTCCCCAACTCCAATCTCGAAGTCATATCCAAACTGAGTGGCGTTACAGTGATCATATGTTTCCGGCGCATCACATACACGTCGCTGTCCTCTGCTTCGCCATCAAGGATCGGCGCTTCCATGTAGGAAACGGTTCCCGGCTCGTTCCACGAATTTCGGTGGGGCGGCGTGGGGTCATAATATCGTTGGAGCGCCAACCGTGTGGCTTGCCATTTTGTTTCCGTAGCGGCATCCGATGGAATGTTTACATTCAATACATGTGCATCGTTCGGCAGCTTTTTTTGCAACAAAATCTTTGCAAAGTATGCGGCGAAATAAGCCGCCGTAGAAAAATCGATTTCTTCGGAATAAGAGAGATGATATTGTTGGTCGACTTGCAATGAAACTGCCAGCGCTGGAAAGCCGAGTGATGCGCCTTCCAGAGCTGCACCAACGGTACCGGAAATGGTCACGCCAAGCCCCACGTTTTCACCATAATTGATTCCGGAAACGACCAAATTTGGTTTTTCCGGCATGATCTCCAAAGTTGCGTGCAACACGGCTTGCGCGGGCGTTCCCTCCACAGCATAAACCGTCCACTCCTGGCCGTGGACTTCCAATTTCTCTTTATGGATGATTCCCGTGGATGTGTTTGGCAGACTGCGGCCCGCGCCGGAGGATTGTTCTCTTGGGGCCGCGACCGTTACGTATCCGAGTGATGCGAGCGAACGGGCGGCGGCCCATAATCCGGGTGAGCGGATTCCATCATCGTTGGTTAAAAGGATTTGAGGTTTTTTCATGGCATATACAAGAAAAGAAGCGGGGAAGTCCCGCTTCGAGAGAGTGGCGCTCCTGGCGCGATTCGAACACGCGACCTTTTGGTCCGCAACCAAACGCTCTAATCCGCTGAGCTACAGGAGCATAGGCAAACGAAGATTTTAATTCAGAATTGCGGCTGCGTCAAGCAGCGTTTCGAAGAAATTTATACCGACTTCTCTTACGAAAAGTTGATCTTTTGTTATTCGCTTTCTGATATTCGCGGAATAAGATAAGCGCAATTAACCGTAAACAAAGGAGAAACCAAAATGACTTTCTATGCTTATCCCTTACCGCATCGCATGACCCGCCGATGGATGGCGTCTGACGATCATGTACAGAGTGCGCGTTTCCTGGCTGTGAACATCCATGACGAAGATGAGGCATTCGTTCTGACCGCCCTCGCGCCGGGTCTCAAAGCGGACAACTTGAATATTCAGGTGTTGGATGATGTCGTTCGCATCGAAGGCGAATTCCCAGCCGATGAGAACGAATATCTTTTGCAGGAACTTCCCAACGGCTCATTCCGGCGCGAGCTGCGATTGCCTTCCGAAATCGATTCGGAAAAAGTCGAGGCCAGGATCGCCGAGGGCGTTTTGACATTGCGCCTGCCCAAAGCCGAATCTGCCAAGCCAAAGAAAATCAAGATTGCGTCCAAATAACACCGAATAACGTTTTCGATTGTTTATGCCCTGAACGACCCTCCTGCCAATTGGCAGGAGGGTCGTTGGCATTAGAACTGGGCAAGGTATAATTCAGCTATTCTTTCTTCTGGAGCAAACACCTGTGCGAGTAAAACTTATCTTTCCCATCTTGTTGATCGCAGCTTTGTTGAGCGCCTGTGGTGCCGGTGCGCCGCAGGCCATAGACACGCCGCAACCCACTCCAACATCCACGCCTCTTCCGCTGCAGACTCCCACCGTGGGTACGCCGCTTGCCATTTTGGTTTTGCCCGCAGACATGGATCAAACGACTTCGAATCTTTATCAAAAGACTGTCTATGATCTGACTCAACAATCCGGGATGCGTTTTCAGGTGCGCAACACGCTCACGATGAAGGACTTGACACCGGACTTGAAGATCGTGATCGCCCTGCCGCCTGATCCGGGAATCGCTGCATTGGCCGCGGCTGCGCCGCATATCATGTTCCTCGCCATCGATATTCCCAACATTTCAGCAAAGGGGAATGTCAGCGTTTTGGCGGCCAATAATTCAGTCGATATTCCTGCTTTCCTGGCTGGTTACACGGCGGCCATGATTACCCAGGATTATCACATCGGCATGCTTGTCCCGCAGAACAACCCGGATGCCCAAAAGGCGTTTGCCGCTTTCAAGAATGGCATGATCTTTTATTGCGGCCTTTGCCGACCATTCTATTATCCGAGCTTTTGTATCGCAAACAGTTTGACTTATTGTTATCCGCAGGTCGTTTCGATTCCTGCCGGTGAAGACCCGACTCACTACGGCGGTTATGCCAATTCGCTGATCAACGACTACAGCGTGAATACGATCTATGTATATCCCGATCTAGCCATCAAGTCGTTCATGGACTACCTCGCCACAACAGGCGTGGACTTAATTGGATTATCCACGCCCAACCCGAAACCGGCAGGCTGGGTGATGACGATTCGCGAGGATGAGATCAAAGCCATCCAAAACGCGTGGCCGGACCTCGTCGCGGGGAAAGGCGGCCAAAACGTTCCCGCACCGCTTGGCATAGAGGATGTCAATCCGGCAAATTTGAGCGTGGGCAAACAGAGGCTTGTGCAACAAACGCTGGATGGCTTGATGTCCGGGCAGATCTCGACCGGACAGTAAAAATAAAAACCCCAATGCACAGCTTCGATTTTCACCTTTACGGGACGCGGACGAGTGCCGACGTACGCGGAGAAAAAGCCATAAAATCGGCTATACTGTTCGATGATTTACTGAAGGAGAAACGATGAATCTAACTTGTTCATATTGTCAAATACCTTTTACGTTGAGCATGGCGGAGAAAGTGGCTGCCTTACAGAAAATGCATGCTGAAAGCCTGCATCATTATGATGCCCATTGCCCGCGCTGTGGACGCGCCAATGCCATTTCGAGACAACGCTTGGAGATGTTCACACCGGGTTGGCAAAATGCCATCAAGGAAGCGGCGGCTCCGGCCGCGCCTCAGCCTGCCGCGCCTGAACCCGAAGCCTCGCCTGCGCCTGTTAAAGCTCCAACAAAGAAGTCTACGCAAAAGACCAAAGCTAAGACTGCTAAGACTGTCAAAGCTGCGCCCAAGAAAGCAGCTCCAAAACCTGCGGCGAAGAAAACCAAAAAGAAATGACACTGCGCGCCATTTTTTTTGACTTGGGCGGTGTCATCGTCCGCACTGAACATCAGGCGCCTCGTGAATATCTCGCGGAACGCCTCCATATGAGCTACGAAGATATCAATAAAATTG
>JBJKOR010000752.1:0-7285 GCA_046707185.1 Anaerolineales bacterium
AGCGGAAATTCGCGGATAATTCTGACTCAGGTAAAGTCATATTCGTGAACAAATTGAATTGCGCTTGACAAGGTTACCGCAAATCGGTAACATACCTCGTTCTTATGCTCCCGGCCCCTCGAGTCCTTCTCACGATAGATTATGAACCCTGGTTTGCGCTATTCCGCCGTTACGATAAGATGGATCGTTCCATCGAACGGAGGAAGCTGGATGGTGGATTCACGCTTCAAGCCATTGATCCAATTCTCGAAAAACTTGGCGCATCGAAGATCAGTTTCTATCTTGTTGGTGAAATCGCGGAGTGGTATCCGGAGATTCCGCAAAAGGTCATCGGTGCGGGCCACGAGCTTGGGCTTCATTGTCAATTCCATCGTTCCTTGGTCCGCATGGATGAACTGGCATCGGATATTCGCGCCAGTGCCTCGTGGGTTAAGAATTACGGAGTGCGGGGCTATCGTGCGCCCATGGTTGGTATGAGCGAGACGGCTTATTCGCTGCTGGAAGAATCGGGATTCGAATACAGCTCATCCATTTACGCCCCAGCGGGAACGCTTCTTCAAAAAGGAAAGGTCTGGGAGATTCCGGTCAGCACCCTGCGGTTGGGACGCGGCGAGAGAACGTATATAGCGCCTCGCCAATTTACCTGGAGTCTGCTTTTAAATGGGGAATATCCTTATGGATCTAGTTTCAGCATCGGGCTGATGAATAAGATGTTATTGCACGTTCTGGAGAACGAACTCAAAAAAGGGTTTAGCCCTGTTCTCTTTATGCATCCTTATGAACTGATCAATCCTGAACATTGGTTCTCCCGCACATGGCGGGACGTTTTGTCTCATCCCTTGTTATGGCCTTTCACTTGGAATAAATTCGATTTCTTTTCCGCACTTCTAAAAAATTTTCCAGTGTCGCCGATTGGCACGTATTTGGATGACACCTTGAAGATTCGCGGCTTGGCATGAACATCCGCATCCTTGCCTCAACTGAAGAGTTATCCTGTCCCGATTCGTTGGCGGACATGGCTGCTTTTCCTGCTTTCGATTCCTGGATGAAGTTTGCTTCGGGCGTTTATGGCTTTCCGTTTTATCGTTTTGTTGCAGAGGAACAAGGCCAGGTCTCAGGTGTGCTGACGCTGATGCACGTCAAGCATTTCATGTTTGGCAATTACCTGACGACTGCGCCGTTCGCTTCGTATGGCGGCTTTGCCTTTTCTTCGCCTGAAACGCGTGAGGCGTTGCTGGAAAAGGCTCGGGCGTTGGGTCAAGCCTTGAACGTGGATTATGTCAACGTCCGGTTCGATGCGGGTCAGGCGATTCCGCCCTCGAGCTGGATTCAGCATCCGATCTATTGCACCTACCGCGCGCCCTTGTCGCCGGATTCCGATGCGATGCTTTCATCCTACAGTTCTGATCATCGCAATCATATCCGCAAGTCTCTCAAAAAAGGTTTCCAGGTAAAGTTCGGTCATCTCGATTTGCTCGACGACGCGTACGAAGGGATTGCACGCAGTATGCACGAATTAGGCTCGCCGTATCACAGCAAAGCTTATTTGCATCGAATGGCCGAATCGCTGGGGCACGCGCTTGAGTTTGTTGTGGCCTATAGTTCGCACAACGAAATTGCGGGCGCGGGCGTTTTCATTTCTCAGGGCAGCGTTGTAACCAATCTTCATGCCAACATCCTGCGCCAGTTCCGCTCGGATTATGCGGGCGAGTTCCTGTATTGGTCTGTGATGACGCGCTACGGTGCGAAGGGATTTTCGACGTTCGATATTGGCCGCAGTTTGATCGGCTCTGGCAACGAGACCTTCAAAATGAAATGGAAACCGCAAAAACAATTCTTGGCGTATTGGTACGCGTTGAAAGACGGCGCGGTGCTGCCAGAGTTGAATCAGAAGAATCCACAATTCAGGTTTGCGATTGCGGTCTGGAAGCTCTTGCCGGATTTCGTGGTTCGTCTGCTGGGACCATCTTTGATAAAAGGATTGGCGTAAGCTTTGCCGCGATGGAATACACGATCCAACCTTTTGCCAACCTTGATGATCGTTCTTTGGAACGCGTGGCTCGCTTGCATCAGTCTGTGATGCACAATTTGTTGACAGATCTGGGCTTCCCGATCATTTTGCGATATTATCGAATCGCGAGCCGCGATCCTTCCGTAATTGGATTCTGTGCTGTCTCTTCGTCCAAAGAAATCATTGGCTGGGTAGTCGGTTCTCCGAATCCTTCGATGCTGAATACCTATCTTCGGGTGCCGCTATCCTGGTTTCTTAATCAAATGGTCCATGTTTCCGTTTCCCGGCCTTTCCTGTTCCTGGAATTGTTGTTGTCTGTGGCTCAGACTTCGCACCAGAAACTTTCGCCCGGCACCGTAGAGTTAACATATATCGGCGTTGCTTCTGAAACGCAGCGCGCCGGCATAGGATATGCCCTATTGAACACTTTTGTGGAAGCGAGCCGTTCTTCCGGGTATATCTCCATTGAGCTGAGCACCGAGAAGGATAACCATCACGCTTTGGCCTTGTATGAAAAAAACGGATTTGTTGTCAAAGGAACTTTGCGAGAGGGCCGCTTCGAGCGTTGCCGCATGGAAAGAAAGCTGTTAGCATGAAAGAGTTGCCAACGAAGCTTAGGACATGGTTTGTTTCAGAGCGCAGTGTGCCGCTTGCGTTATTGATCGTTACGGTCCTCGCCTATGGTCTCTTCTTTTGGCAGCTTGGCTTTTATTGGGACGACCTGCCCATATCGTGGATCCGTTATCAGTTCGGGTCGGAGGCGATGCGTCTCTATTTCTCGACGAGCCGTCCGGTGTGGGGAGAGTTATATCAACTGACAACAAGCCTGATTCCGCAAGTCCCGATGGATTGGCAATTATTCGCCTTGTTTTGGCGATGGGTGACCGCTGTTCTTTGTTGGGCGGTCTTTCGGGAACTTTGGCCGCGTCGCTCTCGAACAGCTCTGATCATCGCCTCGTTCTTTTTGCTCTACCCGGGTTTCGACTTGCAGTGGGTGTCCTTTGTATTCAGTCATTTCTTTATCGTCCTGGCTTTCTTCTTATTCTCGTTCCTTGCCATGCTTTGGGCGTTCAAGCACCCGAAATATTTTTGGCCGTTGACCATTCTTGCCATGGCCTTCTCCGCGCTCAATCTTTGGATGATGGAATTTTTCTTCTTCCTCGAATTGATCCGCCCCTTCATTATTTTTGCTTATCTGGCACCATCTGCCTCTCCAAAGTCAACGCGTGACATTTGGAGTTTGTCCCTCGCGTCTTTAAAGAAATGGCTGCCTTATTTGGCGGTCTGGCTGGCCGATGTTTTATATCGCGCTCTTGTGTTTTCGAATTTGGCGTACAAGAATGCCCTGCTCGCGGATTTGAGTTCCCAGCCTGTGGCAACCGGCGTCAGTCTTATTCAAACCATTTTATCGAATCTGTGGCTGGTCAGCGTGCAGGCGTGGGTGCAGATTTTTGTGTCCATCGATTTTGCGGCGTTAGGCCCGCGCACCCTTCTTTTGTATGCGGTTGTTATTTTGTTTGCCGCGTTGGTTGCCGGCCTTCTTCTCTTTCGTAAAAATACTGAGACGACTGATTGGCGGTTTGCTCTTTGGCTGATTGCCCTCGGATTAATTGCCGTGCTGGTGGGCGGCATTCCTTACTGGCTGGCGGAAGTGGTCATGACGTTGGGCTTCCCGGCTGCGCGTTTTACGATTTCGTTCATGCTGGGTGTCAGCCTTTTGTTGGCAGGCTTGTTGGAACTCCTGCCTAAAAATATTCGTATGGGACTGGCGATGGTCTTCATTGCATTGGCTGTCGGCTATCAGAACTTACAGGCCGATTCTTTCCGGCGCGATTGGATCACGCAGCGGGATATGTTTTGGCAAATGGTTTGGCGCGTGCCGGGTCTCCAGCCCAACACGTTGGTGCTGGTCAATCAGGGACCGCTGAAATACTATGCGGACAATTCACTTGGCGCGGCGCTCAATTGGATTTACGCGCCTCAGAATCGTTCCAGCAATATTCCGTATGCTTTATTTTTCCCGACGAATCGAATAGCAAATGCTGCTGTTAGCCCAGCAACCGTGCCGATCAACTATGGGTCCTTTCCGGGATTTCAACCGAACCTGCCAGTCACGTTCAACTATTTGATAGGGAAATTTTCGGGGACTACTTCACAAGTGGTTGCGTTTTATTATCAGCCGCCGGGTTGTCTGCGTTTGCTCGATCCGGATATCGATTCGCAGAATCATTTCATTCCAGATGAAAGCTTGATGCGCGATGCGACGCGCTTGTCCTCGTCAGAGTGGATCACAGCGAATCGAACGGCGGTCATGCCTCCAGTCTATGGCCCCGAACCGGCGCACGGTTGGTGTTATTATTTCGAGCAGGCTGATCTGGCGCGTCAGCTTGGAGATTGGTCGCGTGTTGTACAATTGGGCAATATCGCGTTTCACCTGAACGATTATCCCAACGATCCTGATGAGCGTTTTGTGTTCATCGAAGGCTATGCTCATGAAGGAGACTGGCAGCAAGTTATAGATTTGTCGTTGACTTCCTACAAGATTTCGCCCAGTTATGTGAAGCCGTTGTTGTGCAAGCTGCTGGCACGGATAAATCATGATGTTCCAGACAGCGCGGCCAAACAAAGTAGTCTGAACGAGTTGGATACAAAATTTTCTTGTTTGCCGTAAAATAGCCTTGTAAGTTTCTTCACGAAATGAGAAGATGATGCTAGAATTGTACAGACAAATTCGAAAGGAGGCGGACGGGTTGTAATATACCAAAGAAAGATCTTTACCCAATCAAACTATATTAATTAGGAGAAGAAGAACATGCGTAAGACAATTTTGCAAGTTGTTGTAATCCTGGTAGCTGTCGCGATGCTTCTCTCTGCGTGCGGCACTCCTGCTACGCCTACTGCGGCTCCAACTGCGGTTCCACCTACCGCAGCCCCTGCGGCCACTCAGGCCCCTGCGGCTACTGCAACGGTAGCACCTACCGCTACCCCGGCGGCACCATTTGTCTTCGGTATGCTGCTGGTCGGCGCACACAATGATAATGGCTGGAGTCAGGCAACGTATGATGGCGGTCAATATGTGGTGCAGAATGTTCCCAACACCAAGATGATCTACCTCGAAAACGTATATTCCGGTTCACCCTCATATCCGGGTCAGACGGCCTCCCAATTGGCTTCCCAGTTGGTCTCGCAGGGCGCCAAGCTGGTCATCTTCAACTCGGACGACATGAAGGATGAGGCGCTGAAGTTCGCGAAAGCCAACCCGAGCATCTATGTCATTGGTGAGTCCGATGACTGGACGTGGAAAGATGGTAAGAACTATCAAGACTCGCCCAACCAGATCGACTACATGGGCCGCATGGAATACATGAAAGAAATCGGCGGTTGTGCGGCAGCTCTGACTACGCAGACCGGCAAGATCGGTTATCTTGGACCACTGATCAACGATGAAACCCGCCGTTTGTCCTCCTCGGCCTATCTCGGCGCCAAGTATTGCTGGACGAATATCCTTAAGAACGATCCGGCCAAACTGCAGTTCAAAGTCACATGGATCGGCTTCTGGTTCAATATTCCGGGTGTAACCTCCGATCCGTCGCAGGTTGCTGATGACTTCTTCAACAGCGGCTACGATGTGGTGATGTCCGGTATCGATACGACCGAAGCGCTGGTCGAAGCCAAGAAGATGAATGCAGCTGGCAAGAAGGTCTGGGCGGTGGCTTACGACTATAAGACCAACTGCGACGCGGCACCTGATATCTGCCTGGGCGTTCCGTACTTCAACTGGGGTCCCGCCACTGAGGCCGCGGTGAAAGAAGCCATGGCTGGAACGTGGCAGGAAGCCTTCCAGTGGAATGGTCCGGATTGGAAAAACATCAACAATCCTGACACCAGCGCCGTTGGCTTCACCAAGGGCCAGGGCCTGAGCGCCACCGCCTCGACACAGTTGGATACCTTCATTTCCCAACTGGCTGGCGGTTTGAATCTGTGGACAGGCCCGCTCAATTTGCAAGATGGAACATCCTATATTGCAGATGGAACGGCTGCCACCGACACTCAGATCTGGTATTTGCCCCAACTCCTGCAGGGTATGCAAGGCCAGAGCGTTTCCAAATAAATAAACTTTAAAGCGGGGGAAGGTTTGCCTTCCCCCGCTTTTTATTGTATAAATTGGGAAAAAGGAATTGCCCATGAACATTGAACTACGCCACATTCATAAGCACTTCGGCAAAGTCCACGCCAATGACGATATTGTGCTCGATATTCCGGCGGGTACGATTCAAGGAATTCTCGGGGAAAATGGGGCGGGCAAGAGCACGCTCATGAAAGTTCTCTCAGGTTTTATCCAGGCCGACAGCGGGGAAATTTTGCTGGATGGCAAATCCGTTATCATCAAATCGCCGGCAGATGCCATTCGATTGGGCATTGGCATGTTGCATCAGGATCCGCTCGACTTTCCTCCGATGCGGCTGGTCGATAATTTTTTACTTGGCCATCGCGGCAGTCTTTTCCCGGATCGGAAAACGGTCGCGCGTGAGATCCATGATTTGGCAGTTCAATTCGACTTTTCGCTCGATCCCGAAAGTTACGTTGATTCCTTGACCGTCGGCGAACGCCAACAGTTGGAAATCCTGCGTTTGCTTTGGCTGGGCGCGCACGTTTTGATTTTGGACGAACCGACCACGGGCATCAGCGCCACTCAAAAGGATAAGTTATTTGCAACGCTTCGCAAGCTTGCTTCACAAGGAATAACCGTCATCTTTGTTTCGCATAAATTGGAAGATGTCGAAGTGTTATGTCATAAAGTTGCCATATTGACCACCGGTAAATTAGTTGGGGAAGCTTCGGCGCCGTTCAATGCCAGGAAGTTGGTGGAGATGATGTTCGGCAAGGAGATTTCTCTGGGGGCGCGGCAGCCGCTCAAGCGGGGGGGCAAGGTGCTCGAGCTGCACGATCTGGCTGTGGAGGATATTCGCCTGCGTCTGGCAGATATCAACCTCGAGGTTCACGCAGGTGAAGTAATCGGTGTGGCCGGAATGGAGGGAAGCGGACAAGGACCTTTCGTCCGGGCTTGCTGCGGGTTGATCCGCCCGGTGAACGGGAAAGTCCTGGTGAACGATCGCGAACTTACCGGGCGTTCCTAACAAATCTACAAACGAAACGGTGTTTCCTTTATGCCGGCCTCACGTATGGAAGAGGGGTTGGTTCCCGGCCTGACGTTGACCGAACATTTTGTGTTGGCGGAGGAAACGCAGGGGTTGTTTATTGATGGGGATAAAG